>JAMOPK010000035.1 GCA_027064565.1 Caldifarciminota bacterium
GTTTTCCTGATAGTTCTCATCGGCGGCGGAATAACCTATTACATGCTCTACTTTCAGTCGAAACCTCAAGATATCTATGTCAGAAAAGCGAGAGGCGGGAATGTTCACGAGTTCTCCATCAGCAAGACCACTTCTACCGGCAAGGTTGTTAACCGAAAGTTGCCCTATGCCTTCATAAACTCGGACGGTGAGCTTGAGATCGTCATGGGCATGGGCAAAGCGGCTCAGAGCGAGGTCCTCGGCCCTGTTGTCATCTATTACACGGATAACTCTGTGCCGATAAGGGCCAGAGTCATACTAAAAGACCTTAACAAACTTCCTGAACTCCAATATGATGAGCAGTTGGGGATGATAACCATAATTTTCCGAAAGGACGGCGAAATCTACAGTGCACGAAGTAACGGCAAGAGCGTGGCTTATTTCGACAAGAACCGCAGAATCATCAAGCTTGAAATCCCTAATGTGAACATTCAGGCGCATTAAGCCCGGAACGGTTAAAATCGTGTATCGTTCCCGCATGCGTAATCGATGATTCCATGTCCAATTTGATATTCAGGCATTTTCGGAACCTGTTGGGGTCCAATTTGTTGAGGCTGGCTGTGTTGAGAGCCGATCTTTTTGGCGATATAATTTAAAGCGCAATAAACCGATATTCGATAACAATTTTGGGATTGGATTTGCTCTAATTGCAAAAGGGAAACATGCCAATTAAGGGGAATTCATTGGGGAAAAACGAGGAAGATAGAAGATAAATGAAGGGAATGCAAACTGGAGAACTGAATTATTTCTTGATATCTGTTTCAAATCGCGAGAATCTTGAACTTTGTATGAGATATGCTATGGCTGGTTTTACAAATAGTATCAATGGATTCTGGACTTTCGTGGACATTGGCGAAGGAGATTACATATCTTTTCTCTATGGTGCAAGGGTTAGAAATCTTTATCGAGTGGTTAAAAAACTTGCTTACAAAAATGCGAAAAATCTACCGCCCTGGCCACCTGTAACTTTTAAAATGTCTGGCAATACATATTATTTCCCATTCAGACTATTTTTGAAGCAGGAAAGAGAATTGGATGAGCCTATGGTTAGGCCAGAGTTTTCTTATGTAGCTGAAAACTTATTGTTACGTGGAGGATATAGAAAAACACATTTTCAGGCAGATACCATTACTTTTTATAATGTATCAGAAATGGGTAAATCGTTTAGTGATAAACTGGAGTATCTTGAACTAAATGCTCTGACCTTTGAGCCAAGGATTGTTTTTAAGCGTGAACTTCAAAAAATTCCCGAAAAATTTTATTTTAATGAACTTATTTTGCAGTCACTTGTAAGAAAAAAACTTAAATCTTCAGTGCTTGCGCAAATCCTGAACCATTTCGGCATCGATAATGACCCCGAACAGTTTGAAGTGCTTGGAGAAAAAGCGCTTCCGGAAGGTTTCGTGGATATCTTCATCAAATTGAAACATCCTGCGGGGAAAAATAAGTATATTTTAGCTGAGATTAAAACTGAAAAAGCCCTTAAAAAGGATATAAAGCAGTTAAGAAATTATGTTGAGGAATTTGGAAATGAAGCGATAGGTGGTGTGCTGATTGCTAAGGACTTTCCCAAACACCCAGTAGAAGATAACAAAGTTCTATTCGTTCGATATAATTTTGATGGGGTGGATAAAAATTCCGAATACACTTATGACGAGCTTCTTGGATTACTAAAATTTGAGGTAAAAACATGAAGAAAAAGTTATTCCTTTTCATTACGCCAGATGGAGCCACTTACTCTTCTCCAGACAAAATTTACCCGGATGTTGATAATTTTCAGGTTTTGGGAGAATCGGAAGGGTGGGATGAAGAAGATGCGTTTAAGTCTTTCATTGAGAAAAATAAATGGGTCTTAGAAGCAAATTTTAATGAGGTGATATGCATAGAGGCAAAATATCTAAAATTTCTCAAGGTAGAAGATTTAATTTGGAAAAGAAAAATTGACAATTTTTAAAAAGGTTCCAGAATGGATGGGGATCAGTTGACTTATGTGAGACGAGAAGTAACTTTATACATCAGTTTGGTTAGCCTATTTTATAAACAGGATTTTGATTCCACTCCGTTGATGAAAGCCTTGTTTCAGGGTGATGAACGAAGGTGTTGAAGATCTTTGCGTTAAACACGGAGGAAGAGAAATGGAAACCAGAGATCCGTTGATCCTTGTGATTAACCCCGGATCCACTTCAACGAAAGTTGCGGTGTATCGCGGGGAGAAACCTGTTTTTGTCGAGTCTATCTACCACTCCACTGAAGAACTCTCCAAATTCGAACGGATCGTTGACCAGTTCGAGTTCCGCAAAAACCTTATCCTCAAGCTTTTAGAGGAAAAAGGGATTGACCTGAAGGAACTTGCGGCGGTTGTGGGACGCGGTGGCCTGATCAAACCTGTTCCCAGCGGCACTTACATCGTGAACGACATCATGCTCGAACACCTGCGTCAGGGGCTTATGGGCGAACATGCGTCCAACTTAGGCGGTTTGATCGCTGATGCCATAGCCCGGCCGCTGGGCATCCCCGCATTCATCGTGGATCCGGTGGTGGTGGACGAGATGGACCCTGTAGCAAAGCTTTCCGGCCTGCCTGAGATCGAAAGGAAGAGCATCTTCCACGCCCTGAACCAGAAATGCGTCGCCCGTCAGGCGGCGAAAGACATGGGCAAAAAATACGAGGAGGTCAATCTGATAGTCGCCCATCTCGGCGGTGGCATTTCCGTCGGTGCCCATCGCAAGGGCCGGGTGGTCGATGTGAACAATGCCCTCAACGGCGATGGCCCTTATGCCCCTGAACGTGCTGGAGGTCTGCCGGCCTGGGACCTCATACAACTCGCCCTGTCCGGCAAATACACGAAAGACGAGCTTAAGAAAAAACTGGCCGGCAAAGGCGGTATGGTCGCTTATCTCGGCACAAACAACATGTTTGAAGTGGAAAAGCGCGTTGAGCAGGGCGATGAATATGCCGATTTCATCTGCGAAGGCATGGCGTATCAGATTGCAAAGGAGATCGGAGCGGACGCCGCTGTCCTTGAAGGTAAGGTTGACGCTATCGTTATAACAGGCGGACTTGCTCACTCCGAGCGATTTGTTAACAGGATTCGCAAGAGAGTTGAATGGATTGCTCCTATCATGTTGTATCCGGGTGGTGACGAGATGTATGCACTTGCAATGGGTGCTTTGCGTGTGTTGAGAGGCGAAGAGGAAGCTAAGGAATACAGGCCTTAGCAGCAAAAGGAGGTAACAAATGATAAAGAGACTTGCCCAGTTGGTCGATGGTCTTCAGGGCAAACAACTTGGGACTCTAATTGTGGCCGCTGGCGAGGATCCGCACACCATCGAGGCCGTCAGCCGTGCGGTTGATGAAAAGATCGTGAAAGCCGTCCTCGTGGGAGATGCCGATAAGGCGAAAAAAGTCGCAGAAGAGCACAACATCGACGTCTCGAAATTCAAACTCGTCGATGTTAAGGACAAGAAAGAGGCGGTTAAAACCGCTGTGACGATGGTGCGCAACGGTGAGGGCGATGTGCTTATGAAAGGCCTCGTCGATACCGCCGTTTACATGCGCGGGATACTGAATAAGGAATGGGGACTGCTCCCGCCGGGCAAAGTCCTGTCTCATGTCACCGTTGTCGAATTTCCCACTTACGACAGGTTGCTCATAGTTTCCGACGTGGCTGTTATCATTCTGCCCGACCTTAATCAGAAAGTCCAGATGCTCAACTACTGCATCGAGGTTGCCAACGCACTGGGCATTGAGCAGCCCAAAGCTGCCATCATTTCCGCTGTTGAGAAAGTGAATCCGAAGATGCCGTCCTCCGTGGATGCTGCTCTCATTGCGAAGATGGCCGAAAGGGGACAGATCAAAGGCGCCATAGTCGATGGTCCGCTCGCGCTCGACCTTGCTGTGGATAAAGAGTCCGCCGAGATCAAAGGCGTTAAATCGCCGGTCGTGGGCGAAGCCGACATCCTGATTTTTCCCAACATCGAGACAGCTAATGTCTTCTTTAAAACCGCTACCAAGATCGCTAAGGGCAATATCGCCGCAATGGTTGCAGGTGCCATGAGACCTGCTGTCCTGACGTCCCGCGGCGATTCCGAAGAATCCAAATTTTATTCCATCGCCCTTGCCCTGAGGGTGGCTCTACTTCAGAAGGAGAGAGGTCAGTAAGCCATGAAAATCCTGACTCTTAACTGTGGCAGTTCATCCGTCAAATATCAGGTCTACGATTGGGACAAAAAATTGCCTATCGCAAAGGGCATTGTGGAACGCGTGGCTATCGGTAATTCCTTCATCTTGCACGAAGTGCCGGGCAAGGTGGCTAAGAAGG
>JAMOPK010000036.1 GCA_027064565.1 Caldifarciminota bacterium
CCACAACGCCGAGCGTCTTCCTTTCCAACCGCGGTCGGAACAGCGCATCGTTCAAGGCGTTCTGCTACATCATCAACACGACGACAGGCGACACAGTCTATCGGGACAGCCTGAGCTATTCAAACATTCCGCCGGATTCCAGCTTCTGGGCCGATTTCAGCACATGGAACGCTCCGACATTCCTTCAGAACAAGCCAATGGCAGACTTCAAGATAGTAACATTTGCGAAACTAACGGGCGACAATCACACATCAAACGACACGGTAACAAAAACTTTCAAAGTCCTGACGCACGAGATACACGACAACATGGGCTGGGTGGCGAAGGATGTCGATGGCGGAGCGAGTTACAACTGGGTCGAGCTTGTATCGAGCAAGGTCGATTCGGTTGACACGCTTGCGCCGGGCGACGACGGCGAAGCATGGGTTAAACTTGGTCGGCACACCGTCATCTATGGTGACACCATCGACTCGGTCTATGTCGGCTCCAACGGCGCAATCAAACTGATAGGTCAGGATATCGAATACAGTAATCAGGCGCTTCCTGTGGAAGGACCTGTGCTGATAGCGCCGTTCTGGGACGACCTCTATGTCAAAAGTTCGGTGACCGGCGGACCTGACAGCCTGATCTATGTCAGGGTCTGGCCTGATTCCACTGTGATCGAGTGGTATCGCGTGGCGGTATATGGGTCGAACCGCCTGTTCACCTTCGAGGTGATCATCTACACGCCTGCTGCGCCCGGACATGGCAACATCAAGTTCCAGTATAAGGACATGTCAGCCTACGATCCCGAAAGCGACGATGCTACCATCGGGATACAGGATTCGTCAGGTAACAAGGCGACAGGCAATTACATCCTTTACACCCACAACGAAAACCCGTTCACACCGAACTGGTCGGCCGGCAAGTTCAACGGACTGCGGAAGTTTGCCACGACACCGGACGGACTTGAGCCTGTGGCAGGATTGATGGGCGAAGGCGGCATCCCGAAATCCGGTCAGGCGATTCTGTTCGTTAATCCTCAGCCGACAGGTATCGGGGAGAACGATGGCGGTCTGAGCCTGCCACATGTCCTGACGCTCTATCCGACCACTCCAAATCCGTTCATGAAATCGACTGTGATCCGCTATGCTGTGCCCCGGCCCATGGATATCGAACTTGCCGTCTATGATGTAAGCGGCCGTATGGTTAGCCTCATCAAATCCGGGCGTCACGAGCCGGGGATTTACACCATCAGCTGGCACGGCGAGGGGAATTCCGGGAGGAAGCTGCCAGCAGGGGTCTATTTCCTGAAACTTGAGGGGGAAGATAAACTCCTCATCAGGAAAATAGTGCTCCTTAAATAGTCCACCTCCAACACACCTCCGCGCCCCCCTGTCTCTGTCGCCGTCGATGGAGGCAGGGGGCTTTTCTATAATCAGTTATTCGGATGGAACCTATCAAGCGTATCCAGGATGCGCCACTCTGTGATTGAGAAACGAGCTATAACGCCATCGATGAGAGTTTCCCGACAGACTACCACCACGCTCAGGCCCGAATGGAGAGCATGGACGAACGCCTGAGCGAATCCTTTGCCTTCGATTTCCACGGGGCCGATTTCGTCGATGTAGATCGGGGAAATTCTTTTCTCAACAGCTTTGTTAATGATGTTCACGCCGCGGCTCAACCCCTGAACCGAAAAAGAGAAAGGCCCATAAGCGAAGGCCTCCTTCCAGCCCGCCGGGACCAGTTCTCGAAATCGGATGAAAGGCACCCTTTCACGGCTCCCAAGTTCCACGAGGTCATAGCCCTGCAGGATTTTATTGTCAAAGACCTTTTCCGAGACAAAGCCGGCCCCTCCATGTCTCCTGAAAAGCTCTTTAATCAGCCTGCTTTTTCCGCTGTTGATGCCTCCGGGGATTATCCACACCATGACCGATTTTGATGTATGGCCTGATTTTCTCCAGTTTCTTTGCCCCGATACCTTTGACTTTCAGCAGGTCATTCAACGACCTGAATTTCCCGTGCCGATCGCGGAACTCCACGATCCGTTTTGCCAGAACAGGGCCGATTCCGGGAACAGCGATAAGTTGAGCGGTATCCGCCGCATTGACGTCTATCGGGAAATGGGTGGCCGGTTTGCGATGGGAAGCTCTGGCTGTGTCTTTGCCAGCTGACGAGTCCACCACAACGGCAGGGATGATGTTCGGCTCAGGCAACCTGAACTGTAACCATCTTATGATCACTCCGATGAGTGCGGAAAAGACGAGAAAGATTGCAACGCGCTTTTCTTGAGGCGTCAGAGCAAGCTCTTCCCTGAGTTCCCGCCAGAATTTAGAATCGAAGAATGACATTGGCGTTTAGCTGGTTACTTGTGAACTCCCTGCCCGTAGTTTTGTCGAAGTTTTTGCTGAATTGATACTGCAACCCGCCGGTTACGTTCTGCGTGAACCGATACTGGGCTGTGAGCGAAAGGCTCTTTGTCGTGTTTCCGGTGGTTACCTGATCCATTTTCGTGGTCTGATCGTTGTAAGTGTAGTTCAAGTTCAGGTTGACATTGCTCTTGAGTCTGATGGGATGTTTGATAAAGGGCAGTTTCAGACCACTTGTCTTGTCTATATTGTAGCCTAACTGGATCGAATAAGATTTACTCGTTGTCCGGCTTGTAGGGGCATAACGGAAAGAAATGTTCTTGGAAGCGCTATAACTGGCGTTCAGGCTAAGCTGTAACTTCTTGAACAGCGTGGTGCTGAGGGTCGGGACGAATGAGTTTTCCGTCTGCCTTGAATCCGGGTTGGGGGCATCCGCCGGGCCATTTTCCGTGATTTTATGGCTGTATCTGAGCGATAGGCTTGTGACACCCAAGAATTTGCTGCCGAAAGGAATTATCTTCTCAACTTGATTGAACCGTGTCGAAAGAGACGGCCACGTGATAATGTTGTTCCTTGTGACCCCCATGTTTGTCCTTGTTAACGTCGTGGTAACAGAGCCGTTGTAATCGATGGATAGCCTGAGTAGCTGAACACGTCCACTGATGGAATATTCCTGATAGTCCTGACTCGAATTTCTCGTTCCGAGGCTTGGTAGGTCAAAAGAATCCGAGATGCCGAGCCTGAACTTCAGGTCAGGGCGTCCCTGCACAAGGTAGTAGTTTGCAGAGCGACGCAGGCTGTAGGATACATTTGGAGCCGGAAAGACATTGACGAGGTTTGAGATGTAATATCCTAACATCTTCAGCGGGTTGGTGGTATCCTTCCTGATGTTTCGCAGGAACACCAGCGGATCAACCTTTGTGCCAAACCGGAAATTCAGTGACCTGCTTATATCGTGCAGGTTCACCGTATCGGACGGATTGCTGGTCGGCAGGTTCTCGCGATAGGAATTGTTTATCTGAATCGAAGGCGTGAACATGTTGAATATGTTGAGGTTGTAACTCAGCGATAGTTGCTCCTCTCTGGACACATCTTTGCCCCATTTTCCACCGAACCTGAGGTCATGTCCCTGTGTCTGAGAGTAATTCAACCTGAGGTTTCTGAAAGGCGAATATGAGATGTGCCCCTCAAGGTTGAGGGTCTTGTTCCGTGTGCCGGTGACGGTGCCGCTCTGCCTGTTGAATGTGTAACTCGTGTCGTTATGATAATCGGCTTTCAAGGAAACATTGGAGAAAAGCGGGGAAAAGCTGATGCCGAAGATGTTTAACGGCCGAAGATTGGGCGAGAAGTTATACTGAAGCGTCAATATGTCGGAATACCGATTCATCAGCTGCGCCTGTGTGTTGCTATAATTCTGGGATCGAGAAGCTGTGAGGCTGAACGGGTCGATGAGAATCTTGAAGGGCCAGAATTTCGATGCACTCTTTGAATAGCTGAGCCGGTAAGTCTTGGAGAACGCCAATTCCCTCCTCTCCCGCATTTCTTCCGGTGATAGGACGATGTCGTTGCCCAGAGGATACTTCGGATAGGTGTAGCTGACGTTGTTGGTGTTGCTAAGCGTTAACCTGATTCCCCATGCGGAAGGCAACAGAGCACCAAGGTTCATGCTGCCGCTGAACGAGTAGCTCTGCGTCAGGTTTCGCTGAGGCCTTGCATCGCTCAGGCCGCGAAAATCCGCCTCCCGGTATTCGGCCGAAACATTAACGCTGGCGAAATTGGCCCAATGGAACGATGCATTTCCTCGTGCAGCCCAGCCTCCCTGTCTTCGGGGATTTGAAGCCCTGAGTTCATCGAACCAGACCTCACCGCTGATCGACGTTGTGCTGGAGTCGTTCATGACCCCAAACTGATACATTTTGACACTGCCGAGGTTGGGATCGCCTTTTATGGCATACTGGCCGTGAACAAAAACAGAATCATCGGGATAATCTTCGGGACGTATCAATT
>JAMOPK010000037.1 GCA_027064565.1 Caldifarciminota bacterium
GCTCTGCCCGGACAGAGATACGGCATCGTTGTGGTCTATTTTGATCCCTCTTACCTGAACGCCATAAAGGCGAAAATCAGCATCGGGAGGATCATTCAGGAGCTGGGGAACGACCCCGGCGTGGTCTACATCGTTTTTCAGGACACCGCGGGGATCATTGCGGCCACCGAGAACGTTTCCTACATGACAGCCATCTCCGCTGACACGTTCCTGCTGAACACCATGCGGGATACCGTCCGCTCCCACAGCCGGATAACCGCTTTTCAAGACCAGAAAATCATCGAGTTCGTCAGGCCGATTTACATCAGGGGACAATTCGCCGGGCTTTTCCGACTCGGGCTCTCTCTTGAGGCCTACGAAAAGGTGGTGGCCGCCGGCAAGCGGCAGATCATCGCCTTCGCCTCCATCATCGCCGTCATCATCCTGCTTCTGCTGGGGTTGTGGCTTTTCTCAAGGGGCTATTCCCTGTTGCAAATAGCCTACAGGGAACTGGAACTGTCGGTCGAAAAACTGATCGAAAAACTGCCCATCGGAACGGTTTTCATAACACCGGACCTGAAAATCCGGACGTTCAACCCGCTTTTCACGAGGTATTTCTCCTCAAGGATGGTGTTCCGGGGAGCCGATTACGCGGAACTTTTCCCCGATGACCTCCTCGGAGTGTTGAAAGCGAAAGAGACCGGCCAGACCGTGACCATCGACAACGTGACGATAACCGATCCCGACGGCCTGAAACGCATCTATTCGATAAAAACGGCCCCGGTTGTGGCGGAGAGCGGGGTCGTCGGTTACGTCTCCATCATCGAGGACATCACCGATCGAGTTGAGATGGAACGCGACAGACAGAGGATGAGGGAGCTGAACCTCATTGCAGAGCTCGCCGCCGCACTGGCCCACGACATCAGAAACCCGATGAACTCCATCATGTTGATAGCCCAGAGGTTGATGCGTCACGATGACCGAAAGGTCTCGGAATCGGCCTCCAGAATCAGGGAAAGCATAAATCGGATGGAACAGCAGATGCGCGAGTTTCTGCAGATAGCCGCCCCGCTCAGGCTGCACCTGACGGATGTGAACCTTGCGGACCTTGTTGAAAGTATCGTCAACGAGTGGCAGGATGCCTTGAAGGCCCGCGGTATAGTGGTCAAAAAGGAGCTGTCGCCCGTGAAATGCAGGGTTGACAGGGCAAAACTCAGGCGTGCCATCGAGAACCTTATCGACAACGCGGTAAAGGCCATGCCTGAGGGCGGCGAGCTGACCGTCAAAACGTATTCAACCGATGCCCACTGCGTTATCGAGGTCTCCGATACCGGACACGGAATACCGGAGGATGTGATCGATCAGGTTTTCCAGCCGTATTTCACCACGCGTAAGGACGGGACAGGTCTCGGACTGGCTCAGGTGGAGAGGACGGTGCGGTCACACAGAGGGAAGGTAGAGGTTACTTCCAGCCCCGGCGCAGGGACTACCTTCAGAATTTACCTGCCCAAAAACCCCTAAAAATTAGAAAAACGGGGGATCAAGATGATCCCCCGCTCCGTAATGTAGAAAGTGGCAAGCAAGGGAATTATTTGAATGCCACAACCTTCTTAACGCTCACAGAGCCATCTTCGAGTGCCAGCCTGACGAAATAGACGCTCGAACGATTGACTTTCCATGTGAAGGAATGCTCGCCCGATGCCAGATAGCCGCTGTAGATGTTCTCTATGAGCCTTCCGGATGCGTCGTAGAGCCTGAGGCTGACGTTCGCTTCATGAGGCAGTGAGAAGGAAACCGTGAACTGGTTGGAGGCAAGCCTGTTGATCGAAAGCTCAAGAGCAGTCGGCCTTATCGGCGCGGTCTCCTCGACCGAGGTGGGCTGAACCACGATGTCGTGGTCAACGTAAGAATCCAGCACTTCGATCGTGTCGATTGCCGAGGATTTTGAACCGGTGGAATTGAGGGCGTAGACCTCATAACGGCCGGGCGGCAGATCATCGAGAGAATAGACACCCAGCTCATCGGAGGCATCGATGAACATTGTTCCATCGTCCAGTCTCCTTGCGAACACGAATCCGTAGGCCAGAGGATCGTTTTCATAGTAAGCGAATCCAGATATGCCGCCGGAACCCATGAGGTTGGAGCGAGGTTCGAGGTCAATCGTTATGCCGCTTGCGGACGGGATAACCACCGTGGCGCTGTCAGGGCGATGTGCATCGTCATAGAACTCCGCGCGATAGCCGTAGGCCTTGCCGAGCAGGATCACCGGCTGGCCCTCAGGCAGGTTCTCCAGCAGGAAATTGCCCATGGAATCGGTTACAGCGACGGATGCCCTGCGCCTGTGAGTGGAATCGTTTATCACAAAGGCTATCACGACTGCATCGGGGATGGGCTCGCCGGTGGTCTCATCGATGACCGTGCCAGCGACCGTTGCGTCTCCGTAAGTGGCCCATGGAACAAGGTCAAAGTCGATGTTGAGCTGGTCGCCGGAATCAACCTGAACCGGTGTGGCGAGATCGCGCCTTCTGACGTTGTCGTAGAACTCACGATAATACATGGGTGCCTTTGCGGCGAGGATGTATGTTCCGGGTGCGAAGACATCGATCGAATAGCTGCCGGTGGAATCCGTGATGTCAAATGCGCCACCATGACCCCTGAACCAGTGTCTGTGACGGCCATGTCTCCGAGCTGTATCGGCAGAAATCGCACGCACAACAGCACCCTCGATGGGCTCACCGGTTGTGGAATCCGTAACGATGCCCTGAATCGTGGCTGTGGCGTAGCCGGCACCGAACGGCAGAAGGGTGAAGTCGATGTTGTCGAGAGTGTCGCCAACGTTAAGCGTTATCACCGTCGCGCTGTCGGGTCTGGAAGCGCCGTCATACCACTCCGGATAGTGGCCCCAGTAGAAGGACGCCACGACGTAGTTCCCGGAGTCCACATCCATGACGTAATGTCCGTTTTCATCGGTGAATGTGAAATAGTGTCTGCCGTGTGAGGGGCCATGTTTGGCTGCGCGGACCTTTCTCGCGAAAACAAAAGCCCTGCTTATCGGCTCGCCGGTCTGCTCGTCGTAAACGTAACCCATAATGACCGCGTTACCTGTCTGCCCGCCGTCTCTCGGAGGCAGTGCGATGTTGATATCGGTGGTTACCTGACCATCGGTGACATAGACCGTGTCAGCGTCGCGGAACGATGTGCCATTCTGATAGAACCTCGCGTAATATCCGAATTCCCTTGCCTGAACGAAGTAGGCGCCATCGGGCAATCCTATCACTTCGTAACTCCCGTCATCCTGTGTGACCGTGGTCGCTATGGGCACAGGATGATGCCCTCTTATCCCATAAACCTTTACCATGGCACCTGCCAGAGGGGATCCGTTTGAGGAATCTATCACGCTTCCAGCGATCCCCCCTATCTGTCCCCAGGCAAGTCCCACGGTTACCAGAACCAGAACCATCAACCTCTTCATGGTTGCACCTCCTTGGTATTTTGTTTGATTCCATACAAGCAATAAGTGTTCCATTTGGGATCGACAGTGACTAATGCTTTGGATATCAGGATATTAGCTCATCCAGAGGTAAGAGGGGCACCGGCTCCTGTCCCGTCACGGGAGGAAATTTTTTCGGAGGGATGAAATTTTTTCACCATAAGGAGACCTGGGCGTAAATGTAGATGCCAACGGCCGAAATCCCGGAAACGAGCCTCATCTTATACCATGCATCCATAACACGGTATTTCGACTTTATTTCTGCTGGATCCCTGGCCAGCATGTAAGCGTCCTTTGCCCGATGGTATGCGTAGTTGGAAACTCCCCATACGGCCAGTGACAGGCCAAAGGCCGCCATTATCCGGATTCCACGCTTTTTTCGCCCTAACTTCACGTCGCTCAATCCCGGTAAAAGCAGGGAGTAGTATTTTGCCTCCCGCTTCCGCAGACATTGCTCCCGAAAATTCAGGAGGGCGTTCAGGGAATCCAGCGTAACTGAAACGGGACGTCTGACCTCCATTTTCGCCTGTTGAAAGGCTTTCATTGCCCTCGGGAACGTGTAAACCGGGTCAAGCTCGAAAAACGGGCTTTCACGGAGCAGCTCCTTGAAGGCATCGACGGCCTTTTCCGAGCTGTCCATCGCAACGTAAGCGAAAGCTTTGAACTTGAGCGCTTCTATCGATATGATCCCTGTGTCCGAAGCGGCCACCGAATCGGCATAATCTATCAGCTCCACGTATTTCCCGTCGTAAAACAGGCTGTCCATTATGGCGATCGGGGAAGGAAGGGCAAGAATCAGCGCAAATATAACCATTTCCCTGTCCTGTGTCTGAACCTGTAGATGTAAATTCCCGACGGCAGGTCATGGG
>JAMOPK010000038.1 GCA_027064565.1 Caldifarciminota bacterium
TGAGCGGAGAGTTTCAAAAGGCTCTTTAACTTATCACTTTGCCGAGGAGCCGAACATCAATCTCGGTTGGGGCGGCGGGCTTTTGACCAAAACGGTTGACTTACTGCTACCGGAACGGCTGCGAGCTGAGTTGCTCAGGACATTCAAGCGCCGTCGGCCTTATCATCCTGCCCCATCCAGCCGAAGATTCACAAAAGACCGAAGACCGATGGGGTGGGGGAAGATCGAGGAGGTGAAAGGATGAAGCTAGTCCTTCATTTGGAAAACTTTAAGGGCTTTGAGGAATGTAAGCTCGAACTTGCACCGCTTACATTGCTGATAGGCGCAAATTCAACCGGCAAGAGTTCCGTGTTCCAAGCCATCAAAATACTTGCAAACCAGCGAGAATTCCGTGACTCCGACCTTCGGAATGGCACCAAAGGAGGACTCATAAAATTATCTCTTGAAAATGAGGAGATAACCATAGAACTGCCTCCTCCACCTGAGAGACCTTACTACCCATTGGAAAATGTCCATCATCTTTCGGCCGTGAGATACAATTTGAAACGAGAACTCACCAAAATTGAAGAATTCCCTACCCAATTGGGCATACACGGCGAGAATCTTTATGAAATTTTGATAGCAGATGCGCTTGCAAGCATTGCAACAGGCGAAAGGAAGTTCAAAATCCTTGACAAAATAAACGAATTTCTCAGGGAGATCGATGCAGGTTTCTATTACCAGCCCAAAATCGAGATAATCCCTGTCCCAGATGGACTTCCAAAAGTCAAATTTTCCTTGAATGTGATCGACAAAGGCGTCGAGGTGAACATAGTCGATGCAGGCTTTGGATATACGCAGTTCCTTTATGTCTCGGCTTTCATCTTGTCAGCGAATAGCGGCTCCCATGACAAACCGGTTTTTCTGCTGCTCGAGGAGCCGGCAGCTCACCTTTATCAAAAATTAGTTGTGGAACTGTTCGACATTATCTGGAAGCAACTTTCGGCGAACAAATTTGTCTTAATCGAGACCCACAGTGAGCATATTTTGATGAGATTACGCCGAAGGGTTACAGAAGGAAAGATCGCTCCATCGGATGTCGCTGTGTATTTCTTCAAAAAAGAGCAAGGTAAAACCTGGGCTGAAAAGGTCGAGATAGACGAATACGGCGAACTTTCGGAGAGCTTTCCACCGGATTTCTTCTCAAAAGATTTTGAAGACTTGATCGCAATAAGTAAAACATGGAGGAGACATAAAAATGGCGACAATAACGGTTGATACCAATATCATGGTTTTTGCAGCGGAAAGGAAAAAGTATCAAGAACTTGGAAGAGACGCGTTAACTTTTTTGGGCCTTCTTAAAATCAGGTTGGTAAAACTTGGTGTGGAGAGTGACGGGGTGATCGAAGCTGAATATTGGAAATACGTAAGTAAAAACTGGGACACAAGGACTTGGTGGAATAACATGCTCGCAAGAAGGCTTATAGATAGATGTTCACTAAGTCCAAAACAAAAAGGACCATATCCTGAAAATAAGGAGCACAATTTGAGCGAAGTCGATAAGCTTCTTATGGATGTGGCGACTATTACGGACACAAAAATTTTGGTTTCAGAAGACAGCGATTTTTATTGGGACAAATCTAAAACAAATTTCCATCCTGTCGTTATACAAAGAGGCATAAAGCTTAAAAGCTTAAAAATAGCTTTGGAGGAATTGTTAGATATTTAAAAGGAGGAGACATTATGCAGCAAAGATTTGATACCATAATCAATTTCATAGGAGAACAGCCTATACCCAATTATGTGCCTGTAAAATGGGCAAAGAAGCATCTCGGTGTAAATAGGACTGTGTCTATCTTCACTGAGAGGACAGAAAAGATCAATGAACGCCTGAATAGATTTTATTCATCCAAGTTGAAACTTGAAACTGAGAGTTGGAAAGTTGATCCCTACAATATGACCGAGACTTTCAACGCTATCGAAAACATTGTCTCTAAGTTTGACAATACTATCTTCAATCTGACCGGAGGCACCAAACCTATGACTTTCGCAGGATATAGCTTAGCGATGAAATATAAATTCCCGTTTCTTTATTTCCAGACAGAAGGTGGAAAGATGGTGATAAAGATGTATGACACCAAAAACTCAGAATTACCCCAGCTCGTGGAGAACATATTGATCGAAGGCGATATCTACAACCTCGAGGAGTATCTCGCTGTCCACTTTGATAAGTTTCGCAAAGAGGAAAAAAGAGGCCACGGAGGATATTTCAAAGACAATATCGGTGAAAAATTAGAACGGGGAATCATGGAAATTCTTATGCAAAACGGATTCGAAATCATGTGGGGCGTCAACATTCTATCGGACATACAGATAGACCTTTTTGTTCGGCATGGACACTATGTAGGAATTGTTGAAGTTAAGAAAATGCTTAAGCCTACTGCTATAAATCAAATCTCACTTCCATCAAGGCAAGTTAAATTGGGAACTTATATCAGGAGAATCATTATTGGAGGTCCACCCAAAAAAGAAAGCGATATGAAAAACATATTAGACCGTGCCGAATTAGCCAACTGTTATGTTATTCGGCTCGATAGTATTGCTAATGATAGAATTTCAGAGGAAGATAAAGAAAAGCTTGTCAGCGAGTTAAGGTCATGGCTTGAAAACCCAAAATTGGAAAAGATACAGAAACTGAAAGACACATATTGCAACAAACCGATAGGAGGCAAATGATGCTTATCCTTAACTTCACTCATCCATTGAACGACGAACAGGTCAAGCAGATCGAAGGGATCACCGGCCAGAAGGTCGAGGAAGTTCGGCAGATACCTGTTCATTTTGACAATAATGTTCCCTATGAAGAACAGATCGAGGATTTGATCAAAGAGTGCAACTTATCGCCGACAGAATGGCAATCTAAACCGATACTCATTGTGCCGCCGTCCTTTAACTTCATTGCTGTTACGCTCCTTGCTGCACTTCACGGACTTATGGGTTATTTCCCGCCGATAGTTCGGCTGCGCCCGATCGAGAACCAACTTCCGGTTAAATACGAGGTGGCCGAAATCATAAATCTCCAAAAGATTAGGGATAAATTTAGAAAATACAGGTCAAGCTGACGTTGCGATCCATCGGCTAACGCTCTGCCGATTATCAATGAAGATTTTTTATCGTGTCGAAACTTAATTGAGAATCATTTTCAGAAAGTTTAAATTCAGGCCCCTAAAGCTTTAAAATTAGGCCATCAATCCATTACAAGGAGGTTAAAATGCGTGAGGAAAGCCTGAAATTCATGGAAAATCTGTTAAACCAGATAGGCCCTTCCGGATTTGAAGGCGATACAGCAAACGTCTGGAAGGCTGAGGCTGAAAAGTTTGCTGACAGGGTCTGGCGCGATTATCACGGCAACACCATTGCTGTGGTGAACGAGGGCAAAGAGCCGAGGATCATGCTGGCCGGTCACATCGACGAGATCGGGTTCATGGTGAAATACATTGACGACAACGGCTTCATATCCTTCGCTCCCATCGGCGGCTGGGACCCTCAAATTGCTCAGGGACAGCGGGTCTGGATCAAGGGCAAAAAGGGCAAAATTCTGGGTGTTATCGGCAAAAAACCGATCCATCTACTCAAACCTGAAGAGCGGAAAAACGTCGTGGATTTCAGCCAGATGTTCATCGACATCGGTGCGAAGGACAAAAAGGAGGCTGAGGAATACGTTTCCATAGGCGACCCCATCGTTATAGCCCACGGTTTTGACAGGCTTCTGGGCGATAAAGTCGTCGCGAGGGGATTCGATGACAGGATCGGCGCTTTCGCTGTGCTGGAAGCCCTCAGGCTTGTCGCCGAGATGAAGGATGAGGTCAAAGCCGCCGTCTATTCCGTCGCCACCGTGCAGGAGGAGATCGGACTCAGGGGAGCAAAGACCAGCGCATTCGGCATAGACCCGCATATCGGCATAGCGGTTGACGTCACTTTCGCAATGGACACGCCGGGAGTCGATAAGAAATTGATAGGCGACATAAAGATCGGTGGCGGCCCTGTCATCGCAAGAGGCCCCAACATCAACCCGAAAGTGTTTGAGCTTCTTGTCAGGACAGCTGAGGAAGAAGGAATCCCTTATCAGATCGAAGGTATTCCACGTGGCACCGGCACGGACGCCAACGCCATCCAGCTGACCCGCTCAGGCGTTGCAGCGGCGCTCATCTCGATCCCCAACAGATACATGCATTCGCCTGTCGAGATCGTCAGCGTCAGCGATGTGGAGAATGTCGCAAAACTGATTGCGGCTTTCATCAAACGGGTCGATGAAAACA
>JAMOPK010000039.1 GCA_027064565.1 Caldifarciminota bacterium
TCCCGGTGTTGTGGTATCCACGGTAATTCCGCCCGGCGGCTATGGAGTTATCCTTGATCGGGAATACCTGTTCGAGGGGAACGGGCAATATCCTCACCCCTACAGTCTGCCTTCAGGCACAGTGGTTATGTCAACCGGAGATACCGATATCGGTGGAAACGGGATATCGAACAGCGACTCGCTCTGGTTGATCGATGCCGGAAGCGGGGATGTCGTTGATGTCTATCCCGCGCCCGTTGACCCGCCCGATGGTGTTTCGGTGGAGCGCAGAACGCCGGATGAGGGGGGCTGGCTCCTTTCGAGAGAAGGCTGCACGCCGGGACGCAAGAATTCGGTCTCAGTGCTTGTGGACATCGCTTTGAGTCCCGGCTCCTTCTCCATTGAGCCATCTTTCCCCATGGCCGGGGATGAGATAATCCTTTCCTGCACCGTCGTTAACTATGGGATAAACGATGTGGAAGGTTTTGACATCGTGATGAGGGCTGGCGGAAGGGAATTGAGAGAGCATCACGGGGAATTGCTTAGCTCAGGGGACTCAATTCGGGTGAGCCTGAGGGCAGGGACGTTCAGCGAAGGTTACGATACTACTGTGGTTTACGTGCGCTGTCCCGACGATGAGATTGCGACAAACGACACCGTATCTTTGAGCTTTCCCGTTGGCATCTCCCCTCTGGTCATCAACGAGATAGATTATTCGTCCGACATCGAATGGGTGGAACTTTACAACAGGGGTGATTCCCCATTCTCACTTTCCGGGATCTACATCGAGGATCGTTCCGGTCGAACTTCTGTTCCCCTGCCTGATGGCATCGTCCTTTCACCGGACGGATACATTGTTATCGCTTCCGATTCTTCCTTTGCAGATAGATTTCCATCGGTGGATTTTGTCGCACCGAAGTCGTTTCCGAGCCTGAACAATAGCGGCGACGAGGTGATCCTGAAGAATCACGGTGGGATAAAAATGGATTCGGTGTCTTACAAACCGAGCTGGGGCGGCAGGGATGGACGTTCTCTCGAACGTGTGTTGCCGGACGTCCCCGGCTGGGAGCACTACAACTGGGCAGAATGCGTTGACCCATCCGGTTCCACTCCCGGGCACAGGAATTCGGTCTTTATGGAAAACCGCGTGCCAGCCGGCGAGATGTTTCACATCCGGGATGACGTTGTTGATGTCTTTTCCGGTGGACAACTTGTGCTTTTCTATCGCTCCAGCGACCCGGTCAAAGAGGTCAGAGTGATGATTTTCGATGAAGTCGGGCGATTATGCAGCGAGACCAGTTCGGAACAGCCTCTCCGCGAAGGTCAGGTATCGATCGACGTCTCGGATTTGCCTCAGGGACTTTACATCGCCCGCATATCTCTGACAACAGTTTACGGTCGGACATTCAGAGATAAAAAGCTGTTCAGCGTGAAGAGATAGACGAAAATAACTTTGTGAAATCGAGGATGAACGGGACGCCCTCCACATTGAAGCGCAGGGTGACTCGTGAACCCTTAAGCGATTCTCCTGACATGAAGCTAACTTCCGCCCCGGCTTCGTAGGAAAACCTGTTGGATTTCTGGAACGCTATGACCCTTAAGCTGTTGCGCACATCGAAATTGTAGGGCGGTGGAGTCATCGACATGTGTCCGCCCCAGCCGTCACGCATGTCCTGATCAGCATGTTGCAGGTATTCGTAGCCTATGCGGAAACCCCTTGCGAACCCGGATGATATCTTCGTGAATTTTATGAAGTCCAGCGTGAGGACGTTGCAGGCAGGGCCTGCCCAGAACCCGATTGGGTAGCCGAGGATTTCGGGATTGGAGCGGTAATCGCTGTAATAGTGAGGATACGTCCATGGATTCACGTGGGTGAATTCAACTATCAGGTCTGATCCGGCCACCCCGAATGGGTCAACGATATGTGTCCCTGCCATGATGCCGTATTTGCTCGGTGAGCCTCCGGTTATTATGAAATCGTCATCGAAGAATTCGCTATAGACCTTAATTTTGTTGAACAGGTAAATCGAAATATCGGCGCCGCCTATGAGGTTATCCGAGTTGTCTCTGCCCCTGCGCTGGACTATGTAGTAGAAATCGACCGGGTCGAAGTATTTGAAAGGATCGCTGTCTACCCAGATGGCCCCCTGATTGAAGCCGATTTCGAGGAAATCGAATGGAGACAGGACAAGTCTCTGATACGCCATGCGCTTCCATTTCAGCGTGTCCGGAAAGACAGCGTAAGCGCCCATGAATTCGAGCCAATCCTTTCTCACCCTGAAGTTATAGACGTATTTCAGAGGCAGGGCATAGCCTGAGAGGAAAAGCGAACTCCTGAATCCCGGGCCGAGCCTTACAGGCAATCTCCCGACCGAAAAGTCTATCCATCGATTGGCGAAATGGAGATATGCGACATCGGTGCGGACATCAAATTTGTAACTGTGACCTATGGGAGGGGCCACATCGAAAGTGTAAAGCCGGAAATCAGGGTTCAGGAGCGGGTCATAGTAGGCCAGATCAAACCGATGATCCCTCTCTTCGCTGAAAACGGCTGAGGAGTGGAGGATTTCAAAATTTCCCCTTCGCAGATATGCTTCTCCGCAAAGATGCATGTAATTCTCCGATTCATTTAGAGATGTGTGTGCCTGGGGGGTGAACCTGCTGAGGTATCCCCAGTCCCTCAACCGGATTTTCAGGTATAGATTGGGATTTCCAGCCCCGGAGAAGTATGCGGATTCCGGTGAGGCCGTTTTGAACTTAAGATCACCGGTCAGAACGGGCTTTATGGTCGTGTTCAGGTGAACCTGGCCAGTTATGCGTGCCCTCTCCAGAATGATGTAGTCGATGTTTATTTCCCTTGGGTCAAAATTTGACCTGAATGGCAGATACAGGTGAGAAAGGATGATTGCGCTCAATAAAAAAAACATTTTTCTCCTCCTGAAAAATAAAAAAGCACTCGCTCATGCGAGTGCCGTATCGCATGGGATTCAAATGAGATAGGCAGTCAGGCTGTTGCCTCTTTCTTCTTGACAACAACGACCACCTTACCATCGTAATAGCCGCAGTTGGGGCACACTCTGTGAGGCAGCTTCGGGCTACCACATTCCGGACATATGTCAAATCCCCTCAAAGTGGCCTTGTAATGTGTCCTTCTTTTTCTGCCTCTTGCCCTTGAATGTCTCCTTTTTGGTGCAGGCATCGCACTCTCCTCCTTCGATTGTCTTCTGTGGGTCACAGAAGATACTGCAAGTTAGTGATTTTTTCAACTTGAGATGGGTTTAGCTCAACTGATCCGGGAGTTCGGCGGATTTTGCATTTCGTCGAATGCGTTTATCAGCTCCTGCAGGATTTCGCGCCTGACTTCCCTGACGCGGATATCGCGTCTCCTGAGCCGCTCCGATTCCGAAAGGTCTATCTCGAAGATGGGCATGTCCTCCTCAAGCAGCTTTCCCTGGCCTATTAGCTGCCCGGACGCCGAGACAGCCATACTACCGCCCCAGTAGGTTACACCATCGTGGAGGCCGGCCATGTTGGAAAAGACAAAAGGCAGAAGGTTGTCGTAAGCCCGTTCCCTGAGGAATCCCCTCCACGTCTCCGGCTTTTTTCTGGAGTAAGGCGAAGACGAGAGCACAAAGATGACCTTTGCCCCGCGAAACGTCAAAGCACGGGCCGGTTCAGGGAACCACACATCCTCGCAGATTAATATCCCGAACTTTCCGAAATCTGCGCTGAAGACCGGGAGCGATGAACCGGGCCGAAAATACCGCTTTTCGTCGAAAAGCCTGTAATTGACGAGCTGCACCTTGCGGTAAATCCCCATGAGATTCCCGTCACGGATGACCGCCGCTGCGTCATAGAAAAAGCCGAGCTCATCCTTCTCCATGAAGCCCACAATCGCTACAACTTTTTTCCCGGCTGTATGTTCCACGATCCGATGGAGCGCCGCCATATTCTCGTCGGCCTTGTCGAGGTAGATGTCACCAGAACCATATCCGAGGATGGCAAGTTCAGGTGTTATGACCACATCCACGCCCTTATCCTCAGCGGACGAGATGGCATCGATTATCTTTCGCGTGTTGCCTTCCACGTCGCCTAACGGGGCGGAAATCTGGGCGGCGGCAACGCGAATCCTCTTTTTAGATGTCATATCCATACATTCTCAGTATCTTGCGTCCTTCTTCCGATATCCTGTCCATGCTCCATGGCGGCTCGAAAGTCAACTCCACCTCGACATCCTCCACATCATCGAATCTGCCCACACGGGCACGGACAAGGTCAACAAGGTAGTTCGCAAGGGGAC
>JAMOPK010000040.1 GCA_027064565.1 Caldifarciminota bacterium
CTCCATCGATGTCCTTCTCCGCGTTCATTTTTATGTTACCCATCTCCAGCATGATGCCCGCGATTCCACCTGTGTCCCCGAGCTTCTCATAGAGTTCCTTCGCCTTCTGGGAATACTGCTGTGCGATATCGTAGTTACCATTTTCAAAGTTGATTATCCCGAATTCGTGGAGGATGGATGCCCTGACATTATCAGGCAGTTTCTCCACTTCCGACATGTCTATCCGCTCGATGATTTTCTTTGCGGTTGCTGGATCTCCTTTTTCCAGAGTCGCGACGGCCATCTTTACCAGAGGAACAATGCTTCTTCTCCTGTTAGTGAGGTCATACAGGAAATGAGAGAGTTCGAGTTTGTTTATTGCGATGTCCAGATATCCAAGTTTGAGATCAAAACTGCCCCACAACTCCAGCGTTTCCGCGAAACGTTCTCTGGCTCTGTCATTAGAACCTGAGAGCATACGCTTCAGCTTTTCAATGTTCTCCCCCAAATTGGTCATGACAAGGATGGCGACAGACAGTTCATGTGAACGGGAAGCAAGTTCAAATGCCTGTGAATACAATTCCCGGGCTTTTTCCGGCTGGCCTGTATATCTTGCCGCATCGGCGAGGCCCATGAGTGCTTGCGATGATCGGGAATCGTTTTTGATGCTTTTTGCCATGTCCAGAGCCTTTTTGAACGTCCTTTTTGCGCCAGAAAAATCCTGTTTTAGCAGCAGAGCCTGTCCGAGTCTTATGAGGATATCAATATCTTCCTCCCTGTTGCTGTTCATAGAACCTGACAGCCCATGCGCCCGTGAAAGCATTTCAACGGCCTGCTCATAATTTCCGATCCACATGTAAAACTCACCAAGCTGCAGGTAGATTAATTTCAGTATCCGGTATTTTTTGAGCTTCATGGCGAGATCGGCGGCATTCAAACAGACAGAAATCCCGTTGAGATATTCCCCTAACTGATCCAGAATCACGCACATGGTAAACAATATCGAAAATTTAAGCTCGTCTCTGTTTTCCTTGATTATTCTGTTACTCATTTGCAGGGCAGTGACTGCTGTGCTCCACGCTGCGTTTAAAAATCCGGTTTTCAGGTAATACCTGCTCAGGAACTGTGCCATATCGTATGTCTCAAGCCATAACTCGTTTTTCCTTGCCAGATTCATGGCGGTATAGACGTTGTCGCTCAGGGTGACATCTGCGGTCTTAACGTTTTTAAGCATGTTGTGGATCGCTATGGCGACCTTTCTCTCCATTTCCTGCATTTCCAGAACGAACCCTTCCGGTTTCTCCTCCTGAATCTTCATCGTCAGGTATTCTCTTACTGCCGGATGCATCCAGATGTCTTTGCTGATACTTATCAACCCTGCTGCCTTCAATATTTTCAGTAGGTAGGACAACGGGCGTTTTTCTTTGCCGTTCTCCTGAGCAAGCGTTTCCCAGAGGGCCTCAATCACCTTGAAATGGATATGACCGGGGATGAGTGTCATCATTTTCAGAAACTTCCTGACGCGTTCTTTGAAGAGGTAATAGACGAAGTCGAAACCCGGTTCCTCCGTCAGCCCCGGCCAGACACTCAGGTTAGATAGAGTTTTCTGAACGCCGATGAGGCGCATACTGTTGGCTACAAACTGCATCAAAATGGGGATACCCCTGACAAACTCCATTATCTGGAGGGAGGTTTCGGCATCGTATTTTAAATTTTGGGAGAGGTTTCTGAGCATTATGAGCGTTTCCTTCCGGGTTAAAAGCCCCATCCGAATTGCCGCATCAGCTCCAGGCTCCTCGATCGGCTCCTTTGAAATTACGATGGAAGCATGTCCGTCAGGGATGGATTTTAGAAAGTCGAAGATTTCCTCCGGTAATTTATCGGCGTTATCCCACACCATCAGAACGTATTGGCCTTCTTTGGCCATACCTTCCAGATGCTTCCTGATGGCCTGGAGCTGCTCATTGAGGGATAGTTTCTTGAGGTTGTAACCTGTGATGAAATCCCCAAAGCTGTTCGCAAGGGTGATTTCGAGTCTTGTTCTGTCACCCGTGGCATCAACATACACGACAGATCGAAATTTCGACAGCAGTTTCCGAACAGCGTCATAAACGAGCGTTGATTTTCCATAGCCATGTGGCCCGTAAACGGAAACAACTTTCTTTCTGTCCTGAGGGTCTTTAAGCCAGTTCACTATGCGTTTTGACAGGGTGAGCCTGCCCGTAGAGTCGGGGAGGTTTTCCATGGTTCCAGCGAATTTATCCGGGAGTTGCAGGAATTCCTGAGGGCCGTAGCCAAGCAGGGAATCGGTAATGTGTATAACTGACATCGCCCCATCTTCCCATCGGCTTATGATCTGTGTCAGGCCTGCCTCGCCTTTGCCGAACAGTTTGAAGCTGTCTGTTGCAGCCAATAATCTGCGTTGATCTTCGACATCCGAATCGGACAGTTTGTGTCTGATGTCCAGATTCAACAGACGCACTATCTCGCTGGTAGTGTAAGCCCTTGCCGTCAGTTCAAAGATCCGCTGGATGGCATAGGACTTATACCTGGTTGGAACGATGTTGTCTATTGAGGCGATGACGTCGATGCCGGTCAGGGAGTTAAGTTGCTTCGCCAGTTCCTCTTTGAACTCCTCACTTCCCTGAAGGTCGAGGAATATGAAAGTTGGCTTATTCTGACTTGAGTTGATGGCTTCGGCAATCCTTTCAGCCGGGATCGGGTCTTTTGAACCTTCGGAATTTTCAAACCAGAGTCCGTCTTTATCGCAGTATCCGTCGAAATACAGGATGTCCGGAGGCGGTGCGGATTCTCTGTTCAAAAATTGAAGAAACCCCTCCCATGTGCCCGGCATGGCAAGCCTGATTATGCTGTTGATCCCTGTTGCCGGCATTTCTGCGAACAGGAGCTTTTCCGGGACGTAATAAGCGGAGTAATTGGGAAGCTCGAAAGGCCTCGGCATCACAAAGAGTGCGGAGAGTCCCTCTTTACGGGGCTCATTTGTGGTAACCCGCTTCCTCCTTTTCTCTTCCTTTTCTTCCTTTTTGAAAACCAGAAACATGAACGAGACGAACATCACGGCCAGTAAGACTGTAAGGAAAAAACAATGGGATCAGGTATTTTGCTGGCAGAGGATAAAACCAATCCGATCAGGAGCAATGTCAATATCCTGAAAAATATGACCATAACATTCCTCCTTAATTTTTCAAAAACCTCTGTGATAAAATTGCATCAAAGGGGATAAGACTCCGCCTTTTTCCGTGACAGCGTTGAACGTAACAAGCAGATAGGGACCCGCCCCGGGAATCGGTGAGTTTAAACCTGCCGTTTTTGATGCCTCCTGCCCCGAAAGGGAAAACACACCTGCCAGCATAGCGGCAATTACCAGACACAATTTCATAATCGCACCTCCCGATAAGTCCTTGAAGCCATTATAAAATACCCCAAAAATCTTTTTCAACTAAATCGGGCGCCTGTCAGGGGATCGGGATGTCGGGCAGGGGATTTGATGTCGGGCGAGACGCCCGACCCACCGGTCTCTGACTTAGTCCTTGACAGAATGGTTAAAAATGGAAAGCGGGAAAGCCCAGAACATTGGTGGGACGGCCGTCCCGGCCGTCGAAAGACCTCAAGGAAGGCATAGACCTCAGGGACATCACCACATGCTGGAGCTTCAACTGGATTGCCGTTCCCATCTTTAGTTTTGCATCAATCTTCTGGCAGTGGAAGAAAGTAGACTGAGGAAAAGCATAAGTCTCAGGCATCCGGGCTGACACCGTCGGGCGAGACGCCCGACCCACCATGACGCCCGACCCACCATGACGCTCCACCCACCGGTCTCTGACTCAATCCCTGACAGAGTTGTCAAAAATGGAAGGTAGAAGCTCAAATACAGGTGGGGCGGCCGTCCCGGCCGTCAAAACAGCCGTTTGAGGCCTGAAAAACAGTGAGTTTGAAATCTCAACACAAATTTCCCCCTCCCGAAACAGGAGGGGGATGCAGGTTTCAAGGATTCTGTGACTTACTGGAGCAGACCCTTCAGTCGTTCGACGTCGGTCAGGAATTCGATGACCAGTTTCAGGGTCGCATCGTAGTCGTCCACGTAAATCAGGCTGACCGGGGAATGGATGTATCTTGCGGGGACGGCGATGACACCGGCGACAGCGCCCTTGCCTGACAGGTGGATAGCGCCGGCGTTGGTGCCGCCATAGACCGGGAGCTTATACTGGTATCTCACTCCTGCGGCCCGGGCAGCGTCTTCCAGCGCTATGACCATCTTCT
>JAMOPK010000041.1 GCA_027064565.1 Caldifarciminota bacterium
AACAGAACTTCAAGTATCTGAAAAGCCTTAATGCTTACGATCCAACAGTACTTTATCGTGTGCCGGATTTCAGAATGCTTGTAAATCTGTCCTATGTGATATGGCTGTCAAAACAACTTGGTATTTCCACTCCGCTTGATCCGGTTATGTCATTTCCCCTTGGACCAAATGCCATAAGTCTTGTGGAGGCTGCCCTCGCCTATCATACTATAATGACTGCCCATATTCCATCTGCTCCAAATCTGTCCCCTACAATGCTTCCTGTGATTACCATGATAAAAGACAGGACAGGAAAAATAATCTGGCAGTATAAACCGAAACAGAAAAGAATTCTTTCCCCGAGGACATCTTCAATGATATCCGAAATATTAAGAAAAGTCATAGAGGTCGGCACAGGACAAAAGGCACGGGGCAAAATCCAGGCAGTCTTAAAGGAACGTGATGGAGAGTTAATAAGCGTTCCTGTGCCTGCCTTTGGAAAGACAGGCACATCCAACAGGTTTACCAATTCAAGTTTCGTGGGATTTATTCCCGGTTTTGACAATATAAAAGGGAAGGTAGACCTTAAAGAGGGATATGTGATAGCCTGTTATGTGGGTTATGATGATAACCGGCCCATGAAAAGCAGGCACATATCCATATATGGTGCCTCAGGGGCGTTGCCTATGTGGATTGATACTGCAAATGCAATTGTCAACACCAAAGGTTATACAAAAGGCCTCAGGGTGGATGATCTGGCGTTTCAATCCGATAAAAGCTTGCTGTCTGACAGCTTCAGGTTTTACAATGTGCCTGTTTCATGTATAACAGGGTTACCCTATCCCCCATTGGACAGATTCTCCGATACATGTAATGTCTGTGCAGATGTACAAAACTACGGGGATGGATGGGTGATGAACAGATCTTTTGAACCAGGCATGGACAACTCTTATCCATAAAGAATTTTATGCTCTTAATATCAATGAATTATACAAATGTTGTGTCTGCATAACACACATCGATTTGAATACGGCCATAAAGGTTGCGGTTTTTGAAAATTGCCCTTAGGGCCGCAGGCAGGTCTTCGGCAAACTCGATGCTTGCAGGATTTAGGTGATATTCTGCCTGCATGCCTTCACGCATGGCCAAACACTATGCCTTGCATATGAAGATTTTAGGCTATGCAGATACATACAGTATGAGATCTTTGCAGGATTTGGTATAATAGGTTTTCAGTATGTATGAAAGAAACAATAACAGTCTCGAACAGCTTAACTTTAAAGCACTTATTGAAGAAAGCAAAACAGACAGGATAGAAGACAGGTTAAATGTGCTTAATGCCTTTTTGGCTACCCCAGGACATGTTTCCCTTGAAGAGATGCACAATATTCTCAAGGAAAAGGGTTATGATTATGACCTTCAGTTTGTCAGTCAGTGTCTTACCGACATGGTAGATCTTGGTTTTGCCCAAAAAAAGCACTTTGAAGGCCAACCCATCAAATACGAACACCTGCATCTTGGTCTGCATCATGATCACTTTATCTGTACAAAATGCGGAAAGATCGTGGAATTTTCCAACGAGGAGATAGAGAGACTGCAGGCCAAGGTAGCTTCTGATTATGGCTTTTACATGTTGCAACACAGGATGGATATTTATGGTATCTGTTCTGCATGTATGAAACAGAGACAACCCCTTATTCCACTGGCAATGGCAAAATCCGGCGAAAAGCTGAAGATACAGAGGATTGTTGGGGGAAAGATGGCCTGTGGGCGGCTGTTCGGGTTGGGATTGCGCCCCGGAGACAGCATAGAGATCATAAATAACAGTGGAATGGGGCGGATTATTATTGGACACAAGGACACACGGCTTGCAATAAGCAGAAGAATGGCCATGAAAATCATAGTCTCTATTGATACTAACCATAAGATATAGGGTCCGCTCAAAAAGATAAAAACAGTTAGTCCAGTTTGTCAGGAATGTCCCGGAGGTTTCCTGACATTATCCCGCATGATCGTTTGTCTAATTTAATTAAAGAAGCAGACGAATTGATTGCCATCCTCACAGCAATTATTAAAAACACAAAGACGAAGAGAATTGAATAGTGAATTTAGAATGATGAATAGCTCAATCCCAAATTCTAAATTCTTAATTCACTATTCCCAATTCCACCGGAGGCCTTGGGGTATGGGGAATAAACCTGAAATATCCGAAGCCGAAGAATTTCGGACGTTGATTGATGAACTCCGCAGCCTGATTCGTTCCGCACGCCGGGCCGTTGTCCGCTCCGTTGACACCATTCAGGTGGTGACCAACTTTGAAATAGGCCGCCGGATTGTGGAGCATGAGCAGAAGGGAAAAAAACGGGCGGAATACGGAAAACGGTTGCTGGAAAAACTTTCTGCCAAACTGACAACAGAGTTTGGGCGCGGCTTTTCACGGTCGAATCTCGAATATATGAGAAATTTTTATCTGATTTATCAGGGTCATTCGTCCCGAATTCCCCAAATGTTGTCTGGGAAATTGCTGGATCATGGAAAATCCCAGACAGTGTCTGGGAAATTTATTGATTCAAACAATCCTTCCCAGATTTCGCAGATACCGCCTACGGAATTCATTTCCCCTTTCAGGCTGAGCTGGTCGCACTATGTTTTCCTGATGGGCATCAAGGACGCTGGCGAACGAAATTTTTATGAGATCGAAGCCGCAGAACAGAGCTGGTCCCTGAGGGAGTTAAAACGCCAATACAATTCCGGCCTATATGAACGGCTCTCCCTGAGCCGCGACAAAGAAGGTATCCGCAAACTGGCCGGACAAGGGCAGACTATAAGCCGCCCTGAAGACCTGCTTAAGGAACCCTACGTGCTTGAATTTCTCGGTTTGGAAGAAAAAGAAAAATATTCTGAATCCGATCTGGAAACCGCCATCATCGACAAGCTGGAACATTTTCTACTGGAACTGGGCAAGGGTTTTTTATTCGAGGCCCGGCAGAAGCGCTTTACCTTTGACGAGGAGCATTTCTTTGTGGACCTGGTCTTCTACAACCGGCTCCTGCGCTGCTATGTGCTGATCGACCTGAAAATCGGCAAGCTCAACCATGGCGACCTGGGACAGATGCAGATGTACGTCAACTACTTTGACCGCTTTGTCAAACTGGACCATGAAAACCCGACCGTAGGGATCATTCTCTGCAAGCAGAAAAACAACGCCCTGGTGGAAATTACCCTTCCTGACAACGCCAATATCCACGCCAGGGAATATCAACTCTACCTGCCAGACAAGGAGGAACTGCGGCAGAAACTAATGGATTGGATCGCGGAACAGGAGAACGGAAAATGAATAGTGAATAGTGAAAAAAACTTAATTCATAATTCCCAATTCTTTCTTCCCCGACAGCTTCGAAGATTCAGAACTCGGACCAATTCCGAAGGGGTGGAGGGCAACGACCATAGGGTCTGAGTTCGATTTAACGATGGGACAATTCCCCCAGGTTCGACTTACAACGAAGAAGGCGAAGGTCTTCCCTTTTTTCAGGGTCGACGTGACTTTGGTTTTCGCTATCCGTCAAACCGGGTTTATTGTACTGCCCCAACGCGGATAGCACATGCTGGTGACACGCTGGTAAGTGTTCGTGCCCCCGTTGGTGATATCAACATGGCATATGAAACCTGCTGCGTTGGCCGAGGTGTTGCTGCGGTCCGTCATAAATCAAGAAGCCGATCCTATACCTATTATGCAATGCTGGCACTCGGTGAACGATTCAAGAGCTACGAGGCTGAAGGCACGGTATTTGGTGCAATCAACAAAAAGTAATTTCAGAATCTTCCAAATATTGCTTCTCAACCTGACATCTTATCATCATTTGAAAAATTAGCTTATCCGCTTGACGAGAATATCCGCTCTTTTGAGGAAGAAATACGCACCCTGTCTGAGATTCGCGACACCCTCCTTCCTAAACTCATTTCCGGCGAACTGCGCGTGCCGGATGCGGAGTGCGCACAGAACCGGCAATGTCTGTTTGGTGATATTGCGGATGGCAAAATGGTGTTGAATAAATACGGAAAAATTGTTGCGGACGAATGGAAAAAAACGGCGGAAATTCGCCGTGAAATCGAATTGGATGAATGGATCGTAATGCCGAACCATTTTCATGCGATTGTGGTAATGACGGATCCTGTAGGGGCAATTCATGAATTGCCCCTACAAATGTCGCAAAAACAACGGCGTAAAATGACATTGCCAAAATTAATCGGACGTTTCAAAATGTTATCATCA
>JAMOPK010000042.1 GCA_027064565.1 Caldifarciminota bacterium
TTCGATTTCTCCGAGGCACAGGCTCAGGCCATCTTAGACCTCAAACTCCAGAACCTCACCAAACTCGAACGAGGAAAGATAGAGGAAGAATACGCGAAACTCATCAAGGACATCGAACGATATCGCGCCATCCTTGACAACCGTCAGCTTCTGCTTGAGGTTATCAAAGAGGAGCTTTTAGAGATCAAATCGAAATACGGCGATGAAAGGCGCACCGAGATCATCGCCAGCGAGGTTGACCTCACCATCGAGGAGGAGGACCTCATCCCCCGTGAGGACGTCGTTGTCACCATCACCAACAGCGGATATGTGAAGCGCACCCCTGTCCGCAGCTACAGGACTCAGGGGCGTGGCGGCGTTGGGCGGAGCGGCATCAACCTTTACGAGGACGATTTCCCGATTTTCGTCGTGAAGGGCAACACCCACAACTACATGATGTTTTTTACTGATCATGGACGTGCTTTTGCCGTAAAGACTTACGTGTTGCCGGAGGGAGGGCTCCATGCCCGTGGCCGGCCGCTCAGGAATTTCATCAAACTGCGTGACGATGAGAAGGTCACGGCTGCCATCTCGTTCGACGAATTTGACCCGGCGCTCAACGTCTTCCTTGCTACCCGCAACGGCATTGTCAAAAAGATCGGTCTCGACACGCTTGTCAACGCCGGGAGGAACGGCATTTATGCCATCAGGTTCCCTGAAAAGGTTGATGATGTGCTGATCGGGGCCGTGCTTACTGCGGGCGATGACCACGTCCTGCTTGCCCGCGCCAACGGTTACGGTGTGGCGTTCCACGAGAGCAAGGTCAGGAAGATGGGGCGCAACGCTTACGGCGTGCGCGGTGTGAAGCCGATGCCCGGCGGCCACGTCGTCTCGCTGGTCAGGCTCGACCGTGACAAAAACCTCGTCACCATCACCGAACGCGGTTACGGCAAAAAATTGAGTGCGGATGACATTCGAATAACCTCAAGAGGCACCAAAGGCGTCATCATCCAGCGGCTGAGTCCGAAAACCGGCTCCCTCGTGAGGGTCAGGCCGATAAACGGCTCGGACGACATCCTCGTCCTCACGAAGAGCGGAACCGTCATCAGGTTCAAAGGTAAAGACGTCCGTCAGATGGGCAGATACGCGGTGGGCGTCAGGATGATCAACCTCAAGGATGATGATGTGGTTGTAGACATGACCGTCATCGAAAGGAACGAATAAACATGGCGGAACGGCAGGAGAAACCTGAAAGGCTTGAGTGGTCTGTGTTTCCAGCACGCAACCCCCGCAAGGTTGCCATCGCGTTGGGGATCATCCTGCCGTTCCTTATCGTTGTTTACGTGACCTCAGGCTTCTACTGGACCCTTCTGTCCGCCATCATCCTTGCGGCCTCCCTTGCCTCTTTCTGGACTGTTACGAAATACGTCCTGGATGAGGAGGGCGTTACCATCAAAAGACCGCTTTACACGATAAGGAAACCGTGGAGCCATTACCGCCGGTTCGACGTGGACAAAAACGGCGTGTTCTTAAGCCCATTCAGAAAGCCGAGCCGACTGGACGCTTATCGAGGCAACTACCTGATGTTCGGTGACATGGACAGGGATAAGGTGATCGATTTCGTCCGCAGAATGATGGAAGAGAAGGGAGCCGAGCGCAATAACAAATAACCTTGTGTAGATTCCTTAGTCCCCTTTGACAGATTACAGTTCAACGCCTTTGTTTCTGAACTTCTCTCCGATCTTGATGAATAGTTCTTCAAAGCGATCTACCGTTTCTCCCAGCATGTTTTCCATATCTTTGCTTATTTTTCTGGATAAAATTTTTTTGACTTCTTTTGCGACCTTGACCTTATCAAAGCCTCCGAGTTCGTTTTCCTTAAAGAATTTAGCATATCGCTTGGTTTTTGGCCCATTTGAGGGTATTTCTCCGAGATCGATTTTCGATCTTCCCAGTTTGTCCTCAAAAAATTCGCTGTAAGCTCTGTTAACTGCCTCATTATAAAATTCATCCGTGAACAGGTCTTCGATTTCTAATGATTTGCTTTTTAACTCATCGGATATCTCATTGAGCATTAGCACATCTTTATTAACGTCAATCCCAATATTTCTTCTTTCCATTTCTTGTTTGGCTTTTCTCCCCTCACCATCGGCGTCAAGGATGGCCAGGACCTTGTATTTTTCCGCTATTTGCCACGACAAAATGTAAGGGACTTTATCCGCACCGCCAGCACCTATTATCATCACTTTACCAAGATTTAAATTTTTTCTGCCTATTCTCCTGAGATAATTTGACATCGCTTCTAAATACAACACATCAGAGTATCCCTCCACTATAATGTTGTTTTTATGTCCAAATAACGAATCGGATATATCGGCCCCTATGGCGGCCCGAATAACCTGCAGGGAGTCATACATAGAATTCCAGAACTTTTCAAAAACATTTGTTCCCCCTTCGCCCCTTTCAACAATTCTTATTCTTTCCAGTTTGTTTTTGTCTATTAAAAACGGCGAATGAGTTGCGATAATTATCTGGTTTGTTTCTGCAATTTTTTCCAGTGCTTTTAGCAGGTCTTTCTGGCCTGAAGGATGCAGGACCCATCCGGGGCTATCCAGAAGCAGTATTGCATTTTTGAATTCTCCTTTTGATCCCTCCATGAAATGTATGTAAAAGGACAGAAACCACCTGAATCCGTCGCTCCTTCTGCTTGGGGGATCAGCTTTAGCGCCAAATTCATCCTCAATAAATATTAGAATTTGATCCCCGTCTATATCCAGGTTGACTGTGACCTTCTCCTGTTCCCAGAACTCGTTTATCATCCCCGTTATGTTTGATGAAGCACCTCTGAAAAGGAGTTTCCATCCGCTTTTTCGGCGCGGCAGTGATCTTTCTTATGTCATAAGGCTGGAGAGGTGAAATCCGTCGAAAAATCAGCCTTTGAGTTGTTTTTCGTAAAACTTGCAGAGTTCCTCGATGTGGTTCCTTTCGATCTCATCCGGTTCTTCCTGAGCCTGAAGTTTCAGGTGGTCAATGATTTCCTTGAACCCCGCCTCATCCGCCACGATTTCGCGGGGATTTTTAGCTTTCCAGATTTTGAATTCGCCCTCTATCCTGATGGAATTGAACTTAGTCTTGTAGAGATTAGCGTCGGTGAAATCGACGTCCTTGAAAGTCGCCTCCGTGAAGTCGGCCTCCGAGAGGTCAGCGCCGATGAATTTGACCTTTTCGAGGACAGTCTGGCGGAAATTGACCCTTTTTAAATTGGCATTTGAAAAATCAAACATATAAAACTGCCAGTAAAGGTAATCGCCATCCGGAAACTGTATTCCTTTGAGGTCAACATATTCTTTCCTGATAAGCTCTCTTATGTCCTTTGTTTTTTTATTTTTTGATTTCCTGGCTATGGGTTTCATTCCTCTTTTCCTCCTTACTCAAAGCTTTAAGCAGTAGGTAGTTGCGATTAAATTCCCTCAGAACCTGCTCAATGTTAACATGATTAGGGTAGAGATACAAGATGAACTCGTCTGGAGAACTGAATATCGGCGTCTTGAAATTCTCTTTGTCTCTGGCGACATAGAACAAAAACCTTGTGAGCACTTCATTATCTGGAACTTTAAGCAGATCGATTGCATAGCGTCTCAATTCTGCCAATTTCGACATAGGTTGGGATGCGATCCGATTTTCAAAGACAAGGTATGGAAACATCTTCGGGAAAGTAGCCAATTCGGGATAGTAAGTTCTGATCGCCATTGCGCGGATAATTTTGCGGATGTCAATTGCATTGATTAAATCCATGTTTTTGTCTATAACTGCCCTCGCTGCAAAGACATAAACCAGATAATTGACCGAATTGTCGAATATTATGATGCGGCGTGGGTTGTCGTCCAGAAGGTAGTAATAATTTCCGGTTCGGAAGGATGCGGGCTGATTTTCAAAGATTCGTTTTGCCGCATCTGAGATTTGCGATATCTCCTCATCCGACAGCACGGGTTGAGGGCGCGATTCGAGGCGTCTTTCGATCTCCTCAAGTTCCGATGCAAGTCCCTGAAACGCTCGCCGTTGCGCATCGGTCAAGCCGTAAAGGTTGCCTTCGACCAGATGTCGGAGATGGCGGGACGGCCGGCGGCGACGCCTGTATTCGAGCGTCCTCCTGAAATGGGCGATGATGCCGTAGATTCGGCGTAGCCGCTCCCTGTCCAACGGGCTGAGCCGCTCCTTTTCCAGAAGCTGCTCGATCTCCCGTTCGGCCATCGAGAGCTGATG
>JAMOPK010000043.1 GCA_027064565.1 Caldifarciminota bacterium
GCGCGTGGTATCCAAGAAGATGGAAGGCACACGGCTTGACCATTATCTCGTCAAAAGCGGCATCGGTCTGACCCGAAGTCAGGTGGGCAAACTCATCAAAAAGGGCGAAGTTCTGGTCAACGATAAGCCATCCAAGCCGGGCTACAGAGTCAAAGAGGGTGACCACATCTACGCGAGGTTTGAGGTTCAGGAGAGCTATGAGGTGATTCCCGAAGAGATTGAGCTGGACATCATCTACGAAGATGATGACGTGCTTGTCATCAACAAACCTGCCGGGATGGTGACGCATCCGGCCCGTGGCAATCTGACGGGCACTTTGATAAATGCCATCATGTGGCGGATCAAGAACCTGCCTGATATGGGCGACAGGATGCGGCCCGGTGTCGTCCACCGGCTTGACAAAGACACGAGCGGCGTCATGGTGGTTGCCAAATCCGAGCGCGCGGTCCGCAGCCTCGCTCGGCAGATAGAGGTCAAGACCGCGAAGCGGATCTACTGGGCGATCATCTGGGGCGTTCCGCCCTATGACAGCTCTGTCATCGAAGCGCCCATCGGACGCCATGTCATCGACCGCAAAAGGATGGCTGTAACGCCGTTCCATTCACGCCCTGCCATCACCGAGTATAGGGTTCTCGAAAAATACGGCAAACTCGCTTCACTTGTGGAAGTTAGCCTCAAAACCGGCCGCACACACCAGATAAGGGTTCATTTCGAGCATTTCGGACATCCGGTCGTGGGCGATCCCACCTATTCCGGACGCGAAACCCGTAAAATCTTCAACGTGGTGCCACCAGATTACGTCGAACACGTCAGGAACATGCTGAAGCTCATCGACAGGCAGGCGCTTCACGCCAGAAGACTCTCGTTCAAACATCCGGCGACCGGCCACACGGTGGAGTTCGAGGCACCTCTGCCTGAGGATTTCAAAAACCTGCTGGATTACCTCCGCAAAAATTTCCCGAAAAGTCAGAAGCCATGAAGTATTACATCAAGAATTTCGGTTGCAAGGTGAACCAGTATGAGGGCGAGCTGGTCGCCGCGGCTCTTGAAAGTGCCGGTTACGTCAAAACGGAGGACGTTTCTGAGGCTGATGTCATAGTGATCAACACCTGCGTTGTCACCCACAGGGGCGAGCGTGATGCCTACCGCGCCTTAAGACGCGCCCTGAGGCATAGGAAGCCCGGGGCGATCGTCGCTGTCATCGGCTGTCTCCCGGAACTCAAACCGGTCGAGGCCGTCGATTTTTATGGCAACTACCGTGATTTTCTCAGGTTCATGGGGCTGAACATCCCGGCCCTGACCCCGTTTCAGCACAGGGCAAGGCCGTTTTTGAAGGTTCAGGAGGGATGCAATTTCAGGTGTTCCTACTGCATCGTCCCGTTTGTTCGCGGCCGTTCAAGGTCACGGCCGCTGGATGAGATCATCCGTGAGGCAGTCAGGCTGAGGGATGCCGGTTATCGGGAGCTTGTGATCACCGGGACGCAGGTCGGCGATTGGGGGCGGGAGTGGGGGATGTCGCTTGTTGACCTCCTCGAACGCCTCATTGAAGTGGAGGGCGTGCGGTTCAGGCTCTCGTCGATCCTGCCGCTCCACGTCACAGAGCGACTCATCGATTTTATCGAGGGCCATCCAAAACGGCTTGTGCCGCACCTGCACATCTCCCTCCAGTCGGCCAGCGACAGGATTTTGAAGTTGATGCGCAGGCCGTATCGCCTCAGGCAGTTCGATTCCACCATCCAGAAACTGGTTCAGGCCGTGCCGGACATCGCCATCGGCACGGATGTCATCGCCGGCTTTCCCACGGAGACGGAAGAGGATTTTGAGGCGACGAAAAGCTATCTCGAAAGCTCCCCCATCTGCCACGTCCACGTTTTCGAGTATTCCCCGCGGCCGGGCACGGAGGCCGAAAAACTGCCTCAGGTGCCGCAACACGTCAGGAAACGGCGGGTCCATGCGCTTCTGGAGATCGCCCACCGCAAAAAGACGGGTTATGTCCGCCGATTTGTGGGGAGGGTGCTGGAGGTCGTTGCCGAGAAGCAGCTGGGCGATAACGAGTTCGTCGGGACGTCGGAGAACTACATTCAGGTCAGGTTCATCGGTAAAGGGATAAAACTCAGGGAGATTTATCGCGTTAAGATCGAGGGAGTTGAGGATGTCAGGGCATACGGCCGGGTCGAAACGCCGGCCCTGCATCCGACTGATGTGGAGGTCAGAGATGGCTGGAAACACGAGGCAGAAAGGGTCAAAGGCTGAGGACATTGCCGCCGAATACCTCGCCTCGCGCGGGTTCAGGATCATCGAGCGCAATTTCACGGTGCGGGGCGGCGAGATCGACATCATCGCCATCGATAATGGGGTCTATGTCTTTGTGGAGGTGAAATCGAGCATGGTGCCGGGCTTCGATCCCATCGAGCAGGTGACACGCCGCAAGATCAGGTTTCTCAAGCGGGCGGCCGAGCTTTACCTTCTGAAACACGGGCTTATCGACCGGGTGGAATGCAGGTTTGACGTGGTGACCGTCCGCTTCGGTTCGGGCGGCAGAACCGAGGTCCGTCATTACAGGGATGCGTTCAACTACTGACAGCAGGTGGAGGCCTCACATCGGCGACGTCGTGGCCATATCGGTCGGTGTCGTCGTGTTTTTCATGTACACATGGAACTACCTCCTGCCGTCCTTCCTGAAGTCACTCGGTGCCAGCAACGAACTTGTGGGCCTGTCTTTCTCGTTAAACTTCTTTGCCTACACGGTGTTTCAGGTCATCGGAGGTGCGTTCTCGGATCGGGTAGGCAGGAAGCCGCTAATCGTCTATCCCGGCTACGTCACTGCCGCACTTTACCTGCTGATCGCCCTGCTCAGGAACGTCCATGCGGTGGTGGTGCTGTCTGCGGTTGCGGCCTCGATGTCGGCATTTCAGTGGCCTGCCATGCTTGCCCTGATCTCCGACAGCACGGAGCGGCCGGGCAGGTATTTCGCACGGATGGAGTCCTTTGTCAGTCTTGGGATAGGCATCGGCCCGTTTGTCGGCGCCCTGCTCCTGCCTTTCGTCGGTGTCAGGGGCCTGCTTGCCCTTTACGGAGTGGTTAACTTCGCCGTCACTATAGTCAGGGAAATCTGGATCACGGACATCAGGCAGCCGAAAACGGATGGGGGCAGGCTTGTGGTCAACCCGTTTCGTGACAGGAAGCACGTCATCGTGGGGCTGGCCGCCATCCTGACGATGGTGGCCTTCAATTTCTCCATTTACGGCCCGTTTATCCAGTTGATGGAAAAGGACCTGCTCGGTTACACCGATGTTCAGATCAACATGAGCTTTTTCTACGGGAACATAATCGGGGCGGTTCTGGGGTTTTACGTCGCCGAAACGATTGAGGGAGACCAGTTTCAGCTGTCGTGGGCGATGGGGCTGTTCCTGCTTGAAGCCATCCTGCTGGTCTGGAGCAAAAACCCGCACATCTACCTGCTTGTCCTTGCCCTGCCGTTCTCGCAGGTGGTGCATATCGCCTACAACATCGGCCTGTCGAAGTTGGGGGACGAATCAACGAAGGGCTACACTTTCGGCTCGATCAACACCATTTCCGGGCTGATAAGTGCTCCAATGCCGTCGTTAGGGACAGGATTATGGTCTCGATACGGCCCGTCAGCCCCGTTCGCCGCCGCACTCCTCACCGCTGTGATAAACGCAGTGGTCATCGGCCAGCGGGATCAGGTTTCCGTCGGGTGAAGCGCTGATCCAGACCGGTTCCCGATGCAGTTGCACGGTGTCGGTCAGGCTTCACTTCCTTTTGATGTAAATAAATCTTTCTGCCCCTGTGAGGTTTGAAAATGAGTATCTCAAAATGTAAACGCCCGAATGCGGTAATTCGGGCAGGTTAAAGTTATGCGTTCCCGCAGGCAAAAGCGGCTCGTGCAGCTCCCAGACTTTTCTCCCATCGACGGTGTATAGGTGAAGCGATAGCGGAGATGGTTTTTGAACCACGAAATGGAAAACTATCTGTCCATCGGGTGAATACAAGACCCCTGTTGAACCGGATGAAGGGATTGAATCCCTGCGGTTAGTCGTATCTGCCCTGTAAACAATTAAGAAATCTTCATGAGCGTAAATGTAATAGTTCTTGTAAGCTATCGGAAATCCCCAACTTGAGAATTGTGCCGGTGATTCAGGGAGGGGCAATGAATACAAAACATCAGGTCTACTCATTTTTAGAATATATAGGATGTCTTTATTTGCTATCCAAAGA
>JAMOPK010000044.1 GCA_027064565.1 Caldifarciminota bacterium
ATTGGCGCCGGTTCGGCGGGCTATGTGGCCGCCATAAGGCTGGCACAGTTGGGCAAAAGCGTCCTCGTGGTCGAACGGGATAAACTCGGAGGCACCTGCCTGCATTACGGTTGCATCCCCACTAAAGCGCTTATCTCCGCCACTGAGGCGATGGAACTGCCCAAAAAATTCGCCCGTGCCGGTATATCCGTCGAAAACGTCACCGTTGACATCGACAGACTGAGGTCGTGGAAGGAGTCCATTTCCGGGAAGCTGGCACGCGGGATTGAGATGCTGTTCAAGGGCAACAAAGTCAAATTCGTTCACGGCGAGGCCTTCGTCGAGGCGCCCGGCAGGGTTCGGGTCAACGGCGAGTTGATGGAATCGGATTCGATCATCGTGGCGACTGGTTCTGAGCCGATGCCGTTGCCGGGCATAGATTTCGATGGTGAGCGCATCCTGACCAGCAAGGAGCTGCTCGACCTCAAGGATGACCCCTCAAATCTAAAGCTTGCCATCGTCGGAGGCGGGGTCATCGGCCTTGAAATAGGGATGACTTACGCACGGCTGGGCGCCAGCGTCACCGTCATCGAGATGATGGAGCAGGTTCTGCCCGGAATCGACCCTGAGATAGCCGCCCTCATCCTTAGGATACTCAAAAGGATGAAGATCAAGGTCTTCACCGGGACAAGGGTGACGGCGATCGATGCAGACACTTCAGGCGTCACCGTCAGGGCATCTCAGAAGGACGGCAGGGAGATCGAAGTCCCGGCCGACAGGGTCATGATCGCCATCGGCAGAAGGCCACGCAGCAGGGGGCTGGGACTCGAGGAGTTGGGCGTCGAGATCGACCGCAGAGGCTTCATCGTCACCGACGGGAGGTTTCAGACCTCGGTGCCGGGGATCTACGCCATCGGTGACGTGGCAACCGTGCCGCTTCTGGCCCACAAAGCCCACCGTGAGGGCGTTCTGGTTGCCGAAATCATTGCCGGACTGCGGGAGGAGAAGGGCGAGCTGGTCATCCCGGCCGCAATCTTCACCGATCCGGAGATAGCGACGGTCGGCCTGACGGAAGCGGAGGCACGGGAGAAGGGGATCGAAGTCAAAGTCGGCAAATTCCCGTTCGGGGCCAACGGCAGGGCGCTCACGATGGGTTATCTGGAAGGATTCACCAAAATCGTTGCCGAGGCTGAGACCGGGCGCATAATCGGCGTGCACATCGTCGGGCCGGACGCCTCGAACCTGATAGGCGAGGCCTCCGTGGCGGTCACAAAAGGTCTGACGGTGGAGGACATCGGCGGCACGATCCACCCGCACCCGACGCTTTCCGAGACACTCATGGAGGCGGCTGAGGCGGCCGAAGCAAAGGCAATCCACATCCTGAACCGCCGATAAAGGTTCGCCAGTCCTGAGAGGCGGGCTTCTGACAGGCGAAACAGTCGGGCGGGACGCCCGACCCACCGGTTTTGATGTATCCCGGTTGAAAACATAGCCTTTCTGATTTACCCTCAAAGCGATGGGCCGAACAGCAGTTATTTTGAATTCCAGACAGTGCAAGGTTATGCTGTCCGATGATAGCTGGGTGCAGAACACCCTGAGAGCGGTGGAGTTCGCCGTCAAAAACGGGTTTGAGATACTCACATCGATCGGGCTGAGAAACCATGAGTTGGTTTTGTGGGCTGCGGCTGAGTTCAGCGGCCGGGTCAGGGTCGTAGTTCCCCAATCTATCAGCTGTCAGGACGTCGCCATCGACTTTGAAATGCCCCCTGAACTCATCAGGTGTATCCCGGTGAGCGGAAAGGGGCGGTCGTGGTGGCGCCTCAGGGACAGGTTCATCGTCGAAAATGCGGATGTGATCATCCCGGTTTCGATCAGGCCGGGCGGAAACCTCGAATCCCTCCTCGATGGGATGCCGTCCGACAAAATTGTCCGACGGTTTCGGACGCCGTATCAGTCAGATTGCAGCGGCAGACTGCCTTCGCCGCCCGTAAAGGACGAGATAAAGCTCCCGGAATTCCCGTGGAACCACCTCACACACTGGACACACACCACCTTTGAGCCGGGAATGGGGGAAACAAAACGCCAGTTTTACCGAAAAATAGTCTCCGCAAAGGGGTATTACCCTTATTCGGCGTTCGAGAACCTGAAGAATATTCTCAAAACGCGAAAAATTTTCGCCACGCCGACCGTGCGAAACGGCGTCCGCGTGGTCTCTTTCACCGCCCTGAATCCGGTTGATTCACAGCGAAATATGAGGTGGGCGGCCTTTCGAGGCAGGTATTACTGGGAACCTTATGGCATAGCTATTGCGTTTGATGTGGCAGTTGAGATGGGGATCAGGCCTGTGATTTACGGCGATGAGGCCACTTTTCTGAAACTGAAAGAGAACGAAAGGCCGTATTTCCAGCCCGTGGGGCGGAGGGGACAGTGGCGTGCGGAGATGGAATATCGGCATGTTGGCGATTTTGACCTTCGCCATGTGCCACGTGACGCCCTGATAGCGGTTGTCAGAACGGAGGAAGAGGCCATTGAAACGGAGGCTCTCTTCGATATCCGTGCTATTTCTCTGCAAAAAGCTTAGAATTGTGTATAATTTACTCAAATCGGAGGTCGAACCATGAAGCTCTTTTACAAAATAGGTTGGGTCTTTGCATTGATTTTCCTTGTCATTGCAGCCTTTGAATACGTGAAGATCAGAGACTACCGGGAAAAGCTCGCAAACGTGGACATTCAGGAAGCCGAGATGACCATGACCATCGACAGCCTCGAAAACGAGGTCAAAGTTCTGAAAATAAAGCTCCAACAGATGGAAGACATCTGGACGAAAAGCGATGTCGGCAGGCTTGCGCTAAGGGTTCAGAAGCTTCAGCAGGAGAACCAGCAACTAAAATCGGAACTGCTTGGCTGGAAACCGACTCTGACAAAACATGAGCAGGAGATTTTGAACGTGATCCTCAACAATCCCGACCTGACCAAATTGGTGAAATATAAACCCACAACTCCCGATCGAGGCTGGATGTGCACAAGTGCCCAGAACGTGCGGTTTTTGAGCGATGACCTTGTGCTTGTCATAGCTGAGGACGGGCTTTCAGCAGTCGCTATGATCCTGAAGGTCACCGACCCCAAAGACATCACCAAATGGCAGGTTTTGTGGCAGTCGTTGCTGGAATGAACTGTTGAGCCATCGTTGTTCCAGCAATTTTGAGTTATCAAAAACGCTCAAAGGGGTGAAAATATGAGTGTCAGGAACGTAGCTCTCCTTGGAAGCACAGGGTCGATAGGCCGTAATGCGGTCAAGGTCATCGAGAGCAACCCGGATCGTTTCAGGCTTTTCGCCATCTCAGGCCACAGCAATGTGGAACTCCTCTCATCAATCGCCCACAAACACCGTCCCCCAATCGTCGTGGTGACCTCCGATAAGGACGTGGACGTGCCGGAAGGCACGGAGCTTTTGAGGGGCGTAGATGGGCTGAAAGCCGTGGCGTCCCATCCGGAAGTTAACATCGTGCTCGTGGCCACATCGGGGATCGTAGGCGTATTCCCGACGCTTGAGGCCCTGAAGGCCGGCAAACGGGTCGCCCTCGCCAACAAGGAAACACTTGTGTCCTTCGGAAAAGTGGTCAAATCCGTCCAGAAGGAAAGTCAGGGCGAAATAATACCCGTGGACTCCGAACATTCTGCCCTTTTCCAGCTCCTCAACTCGTGCGACTGTGATTCCGTCGACAAAATCATCCTGACGGCCTCAGGTGGGCCATTCCGCACGTGGAGCATGGAACAGCTCAAAAACGTGACGGTGCAGGACGCACTTAAACATCCCACATGGAACATGGGAAGCAAGATAACGATCGATTCCGCCACCCTCATGAACAAGGGCCTTGAGGTGATCGAGGCCTACTGGCTTTTCGATTTCCCGCCTGAGCGGATCGATGTCGTCGTGCATCCTCAATCCATAATCCACGGCATGATCAAGCTCAGGGATGGGGCGATCATGGCCCACATGTCCGCAACCGATATGAAGATACCGATCCAATACGCATTGAGCTATCCGGATAGGCTGAACCCGCCGGTGGAACCGATTGACCTCGTCCAGATAGGTAGTTTGACCTTCGAGAGACCGGATACTGAAAGGTTCCCTGCTCTAAAATTGGCCTATGATGCTCTAAAATTAGGGGGTTCTTATCCGGCGGTCTTGAACGCCGCGAATGAAGAGGCAGTTTATGCCT
>JAMOPK010000045.1 GCA_027064565.1 Caldifarciminota bacterium
CCATGACCTCGGCGATTTTACCCTCGGAGAATACGGATTCGAGATAGACGGGTTGCGTGCGCGTCTGTATCGCAAGGGGTTCATGGAACAGGGCGATCGCAGGTTCCCCGTGGAAATCAACAAGATTTTCGAGCTTGATGGAAGTTCACTGCGTGTCAAATATGCGGTAAACAGCGAAAAAGGCCTCAAATTGGGCGTGGAGCTGAACCTATCTCTTCCTTCCAGCGACAATCCCGAAACCGTGATAAAGGGTGACGGCACCACGGTCGGCTCGCCAGAGGACAGGCTCGATCTGGTGAATATTCGGGCGATCCAGATTCAGGATACAAACGGGATGAAGGTATCAATCGAATCCGACAGGAATTTCGAGGCCTTCGTCGTGCCGATTTACACCGTGTCACAGTCGGAATCCGGATTCGACCTCACCTATCAGGAAACGGCTGTTCTGCTCATCTACAGCCTACCAGATGGGGAAAATGGATTTGAGATAAAGTTGGGCATCGAATAAAAAACCGGGGGCGAATCGCCCCCGGCATCATCTTCTCTCCCTCCATTCCTCAGAACGTAACCCTGCCGTATGCGAAAATCCTCATCGGAGCCGCCGGATAGTAGTAAGCCTCGCCCCACTCCGCATCGTAAACCCCATACTGGAGGTAGGGCTTGTTTTCTATGTTGATGAGTTTGACACCAAGGTCGAAATTCTTTCTGGGATGCAGCTCGATCCCCAGATTCACAAGAGCATGAGGGTCAATTGAGATGTCCTCGCGGTTTTCCAGATCCACATAAATCCTGCCACGATACTGCAACTCAACCCAACCGCTGATTTTGCCCATGCTGAACTCCGCAATGGCGTTCAATTTCTCGGAAGGGAATCCCGGAATGGTTTTGTCCCTGTAAGTTACGGCAACTGTGGAATCGCCCGACGGGACATACACCGTCATCTCGCTCAGTCTGTCGATGGATTTGTGCCCGGACAGCCTGAACTTCAGCCACCTGACCGGCCGGTATTCCGCCTCAACCTCGATCCCCTGATGTAGCGAGGAAGCCGCATTGCCGAGCCTCGGGTATCCCTCATCGGTCACAGCGCCGTTCGGGACAAGCTCATCCCGGAAGTCCATGCGATAGAGCGTGAGATTAAATTCACCCCTGCCGAACCTGTAAGTTGCCCCTGACTCGAAATCGATCAGCTTCTCGGGTTTTATGAGCGGATTGCCGTTGCTGTCGATCAGCGGTTCGGACTCGTAGGGATGTGTGGCGTCGTAAATGTTCCGCGCCGACGGCTCCCTCTCGCTCCTCGCAACGCTTACGTAGGCAGAGAATTTATCGTTGAAGACCTTGGAGAATCCAAGACGGGGGATAACAAAAGTGTATGGGATATCGAAAGTTATGTTGTCACGTCTATCGTTGTAAAATTTGTAACTTCTGTGCTGCACGGAAAGGTCAGCTATCACCGCCACCGGGCCGAGCTCATGCCTGAGGCTCACAAATCCCCACAGAAACGGCCGATCCATCATGAAATCGTAATACCGATGGAGGGTTTTGACCTCCGGATTCGGCCAGATGGCAGCCCACACAACCTCGCCCCAATGCGATCCACGATGGTGCATCCCGCCAAAACCGAAATCGATCTCGGTTGTCGGGGTCTTCCATGCGAACTGGGCGTTAAGGCCTATCTCCCGCTCGTCAACCCATCTCCTCCTGACAAGGTCGGAGGACGTGATGGTGTCAACGATGGGATTCCCGGCAGAATCGACTCCAACCGTATCGATTTTGTCAGGCAAAAGGTAATCTGAAAAGTCCTGATCCCAGCGGTATTGCTCACAATAGCCCTTGCCATGGATGTAGAAAGCTGTCAGGGTGGCGGTCAGGTTCTCGGTCAGCCTGCGGGTGTGGAAAAGCTCATAATGGGGCTGATAGAAATTGTCGATCTCGTTTTCGTATGTTATCGGGTTGTAGCGTGGATTCTCCTCAAACTCCTCCTTAGTGATGCCCCAGTAGCTGTAATGCAGTTTTTCAGGCCCTCCCCAGATCAGGAGTTTGGTTGACGATTTATCGGTGAAATGCTCGGCCCCGATGTAATATGACCAGCTGTTGACCCATGAGCGCTCACGCCATCCATCGGTATAAATTTTCGAGAACCTCGTATAGAACGCCCAGTTGCCCACTGCTCCGCTGGAATACCTGAAGGTGAATTTCCGGGTGTTGAAGCTGCCGTAGCCGAAGGTCAGGTTAACGAACTTGCTGCGGCTGAAATCGAAGGTCTGAACGTTGACCAATCCCCCAAATGCGGAAACGCCATACAGCGAAGACGCCACACCGCGCTGAACCTGAATCTCAGAAGCATCGGAGAGGATGTCCGGGTAATCGACCCAATACACGGTGTGACTTTCCGGATCGTTGACCGGTATCCCGTTGATCATGACCAAAATACGGTTTGACGGGAAACCGCGGATGTTGAGGTGGGAGTTGGCGATACCGAGACCGTCCTCGGAATAGGCGAAGACGCCCGGAGTCTTGTCGAAGATGGTCGGTGGCTCCTCATTGGTGTAAAGCTTGCCGATCAGGTCACTGGCAATCTCGGTGAATGGCACACCGTCGGTTTCACTGACACGGGCAGCCTGCACATCGATCGGAGGCATGAGAATTGTTGACGGATTGAGACGGACTATGAGCCGAACATCTTTGTCTTTGAGCCTGAGGGTATCCTCAAAAGGCTCATAGGCGATATGGCTGACGCTCAACACGTAGGTGCCGGGCTGAAGTCCCCTAAGATCGAACGTCCCATCGACCCCGGTGACTTCTCTGGCGACGTCTTTGCCCTGCGATGAAAGGACCACATGTGCCCCGATAACGGGGTTCCCTGTGTTTTGATCCACAACGGCCCCATGGACGCCGACGGATATGATTGCAGAGAGCACTATCCCTATCATGATGCTCCTCCTGTGGTTGGGGCCGGGAAATGCCTGGGGCTGATGAGGGATGGTCTTTTCAGGCCGTCCCTACGCCGGTATTACCCGGATCAGGTTCAAGGGGTATGCTCTCAGCCTGCCTGACCATACGGTCAGCCAAGCACCCCCCGGCCGTCGCAAACTTATCTCTAAAGGTTACAAGGACATTATCAGGCAGTCAACCCCGCGGAGACCAAGTTAGCCGTCGAGCACAACGAGACGCACCATCCCCACGGATCGCCCGTCCAGCATGACCCTCAGGAAGTAAACCCCGGGCTGAAATTCCCTGAGGTTCAGAGACCGAACATGTGGGCCTCTGTCCAGCATTCCGAGATGGAACGTGCGGATGCGCCTCCCGGAAATATCGTAGGCTTCAACATCAACCGTCCCGTTTCGCCTGAGGTCGAAGCGGATCCGTGTCGCTCCTGAAGCTGGATTTGGGGAAGCGGTCAACACTCTCAGAGGGGAAGCCCCGGAATCCACGATAGAGCCTCCGATCATGACATCGTCGATGTGAAACCCGCTTCCGACGAGATCGTCCGAATCGCTCCTGAACACAAAGAACACCCGCACGGGTTTATCCGCATCTAAAAAAGAGAGGTCATAGGAATACTGGCTCCAGCCGAGATGGATCACGAGGGAGGAATCAAGGGCACCGCCTGAACCTATGAAATCCAGCATGTAGGTTGCGGTGTCCTGCTGGACATAGACGAAGATGCCGTCAACGCCGTAATTGGCCGTCTCGAACTTCAGCCAGAAGGAAAGAACCGGATCGGGCGGAAGCGCAAGGTAGGGCGACATCAGGGTGTCATCCCAGCCCGGCAGGTAGCCGATGCCTTCAATTCCGCAGAATGCCGACCTTGCTCCTTCGTGCGCATCTGAAGGGGTAATCGTCCAGTGCCCTCCGAACCTCCAGCCTTCCGCGCCATCTTCAAAGCTTTCGACCGTGCCGATATTCCCGACCATCAGCATGAACGGGTATTCCCATCGATGGCCCAATCCATCGGTCATCATCAGCTTAAAGTTCACCCCCGCAGCGCCATCCACGTTTCCGACGACAAAACGGAAAAGGAGTTCCACGGTGTCGCCCGGGGCGATGTCAACGGAATCGTTAACCGGCTCGATCAGCCGCACGAAATCGCGGTCAACCGGCACAAGCTCAAATCTACCCCGTCTCACGGGCGAATGGCCCTCGTTGGTGAGGAGGATCGAAAGCCTGACCCTTTCGCCGCATTCGAT
>JAMOPK010000046.1 GCA_027064565.1 Caldifarciminota bacterium
AGGGTTTCCGTAATCCCGATGAAGATGGACTTCATCCCCGACCTTCAGCGTCAGATTGCCCTGCTGATCGACGAACGAGATAATCCTGTATCTGAACCCCACCACCCGTGTGTGGAAGACGGTGAATCCGTCGCCGAAAAACCTCTTAGCAAGTGCTTCAAAATCCTCCTTACTCCGGAAACCGCTCAGCAGGGTTATGCGGCTCTCGCTCAGATTCGCTTCAAAATTCCACGAACCGAGATAAGCCTCAAGAATCAGCTCATCGAGATATGGGGCTATCAGCTTGCGAAGCAGAGGGATTTCGTAGTCGTTCAGGTGGAAACTATCCTCGATGAACTGATAAGCGGCATAGACTGCTCCATGACGCAGAAGCGGGTAAAACCTCGCAAAATTGGTGAGAAAACTCAGGCTTCTGGTGATGTTGACTCCTTCGGAATGAACGGCAATCTCAAGGTGTGCCGAATCGTCCAGCTCCGGGAATTTGAAGGAAAAGACGGTGATCCCTCCGTATCTCTCAGGTTCAGGAGCGGGGACGTCGTAAAGGTGCCCATATTGGTTCTGCTCAAACCAGAACTCCTCAGCGGGATTCTCAAAACTCAGCTTAAAGATGGCCTTATCCATTCAACTCACCTCCATTCCGTTGCGGAAACGATAAATATCTTTCCGTCCGCTGTCAATGCGGAGGTTCCCCTGTCAGGCGAGACACCTTCATTGACAGAGGAGACGCCCGACAATAAAGGGAAAAAGTGGGACGGCCGTCTCGGCCGTCGATTCCGGTCATTAAGATTGTCAAGCAAGATGGCAATCAATCCAAACTTTTGCTGAGGTTTCACGGACAGCCCCAATTCGCCCCTAAACATCAAATTGCTTTTCCATCAAAATTGAAACTAACCGGGAGGTGAAGCATGAGATTTTCGAGAGTGTTCCCGCTTGTGCTCGTCTTTATCGGTTCCCTTCACGCAGGTGGATTCATGTTGTCGGGAGTCGGCTCCCGTGGACTCGGTTCCGCTGGAGGCGGTTATCAGGCGGTCGTGTCCGGATGGGATGCTGTGTTCTGGAACCCTGCCGGGCTGGCGAATCCCGAACCACGTTCCGTTGAACTCTACTTTTCGCTCGTGTATCCCCGCAGTTCTTTTGAACCTCACACCGGCATACTCGGCTACGATGGGCCTTACTCCATGCGATACAAAGTCAATGCCGAACAACAGGTTTTCAAGATACCGGCCTTCGGGGTCTACTACGGCAGTGAAGGATGGATCGATGGCTACGGATTCGCCCTGTTTGCGCCCTTCGGATTGGGGACTTCCTTTGACCTCTACGACCCACCAATTGGCTATTACGTCACAAACGACACGACCTTTGAGCCGCCACAGTTCCCGCAACACGACTGGGTGAGCGACCTGAAAGTGACCGCCGCATGGGTTGGCATCGCCAAAAAACTAACCGACAGGATTTCGGTGGGCTTCTCAGGCGGCCCGGTGTTCGCATCCGTCTATTTCCGCAGGGTGGATTTCCTCGATCCCGCCGAAATGGAGTCATCCGCCGTGAGTCTGCCCATCCAATACAGGCTGTGGCCGTTAGATATCCAGCTTTCAGGGACGGGAATCGGCGTTGGCATGGGGTTCGGCGTCCAATACCGGGCAGGCGAGAGGCTCAGGGTCGGCCTGACCGGCAGATACTACCCCAAACTGAAGCTTGAGGGTCAGGACTCGATCGTGCTGTATCTGCCCAGAAACGACTTCATTGCGTCCTTCGACACGAGCCTCGCCTTCCTTTTCAGCGGTGCCACGATTCCGGCGCTGTCGAACGGGACGGCATACCTGCCTCTCCCGTGGACATTGAGCATGGGGATGGCGTATGAGGCCAGCCACAACCTGACACTTGGGCTGAGTCTTGACCTCAATGGCCACAGCGTCGTTGACATCGTCCCCGTGGAGTTCGACAGCCTTGTCCTGATGGACAATCGGATCGAGGCGGAGACTTTGAAACTTCACTGGCAAAACACCCTGCGCATTTCCGCCGGAGCAGGCTACAGGTTCCCTTCATCGGTCGTCATCCGGGGCGGGCTTTACTACGAGTCATCGCCGATCCCGGACTCCACGTTCACCCCGCTCATAACCGACACCGGCGATAAACTGAGTGTGAACGCCGGGATGACATTGCCCATTACATCGAACATCGAAATTTCGGGGAATATCGAGGCGATCATCATGGACAGACGGGACATCAAAGCCGACAGCGATTACAGCTACAGGAGCAACTACCTGCCCGGCAACTACAATTCGTTCATCGGCGCAGGTGGACTTAGCCTGAAATATAAATTTTAGGAGGGGATCATGAAAAAGATAGCCATTCTGTCGCTATTCGTGGCGCTCACATTGTCGCTTGTCTCAGGATGCGGCAAGATCGAGGAAGTTGAAGGGCCGGAAATCCATCAGGGTTCCCTTGTGGAGATTTCCGTGCCTTCGATAGACCCCATGATCAACTCTTATGGCGATACCTTTGCCCTTGTGTATCTGCCACCGGGATATGACACCTCGCAGCAGAGCTATCCCGTGGTCTATCTCCTGCATGGCTTTGGCGGCAACCACAGGACATGGCAGGATATGGAGGACGTCAAAGGAATCTTGGACTACCTGATCTCGGCCGGTGAAATCAGGCCGATGATAGTGGTAATGCCGAGCGGATTCAGTTACATGGGCGGGACGTTCTATACCAACTCGCAGTATCCTCCGGGCGGCTCGGACGTCTTTGGCATGGCGGAGAACTACATCATCCATGAAGTGATCCCGAAAATCGACAGCACCTTCAGGACAATGCCTGACAGAGGTCACCGGGCGATAATAGGCCTGTCGATGGGAGGTTACGGCGCGGCAAAACTGGCCATCAAGCATCCGGACATGTTCAGCGTGGCCGGAATGCACTCAGGTGTCCTGATGTTCGACAGCCTTGCCCGTTCAACCATAATGCCGCCTTACCCTGACCTTGTTATCGGGATATATCAGGAAAACGGCAAAACCCCGCCTGAGACGCTCTCCGTAACGGAACTGGTGAACAATCTCGGCCCGGATCACCCCCTGACGACGATGTTGATCGCTCAGGCGGCCGCCTTTTCGCCCAAAGTGGCGCCTCTGTCATTTTTCGACACGCTTGGCTATGAAGTGCCTTTGCAGGAATTAGGAATGGGCTTGTGGGTCGGAGTGCGGCTTCCTTTCGGGGCTGACGGAATGCCTAACGATGTGTGGGACAGCATCTGGCTGCCGTATCACGACCCGGCAAGGCTGCTTCAGGCGAACATCGATTCCGTCAGGAGTTACGGTCTTCAATTTTACCTTGATTGCGGCAGTGAGGACGAGCTGATGCTGACCGGACACACGGAGGGATTCCTTGCGCTTTTAGACGAACTGAACCTACCTCATTCGGGCGGGGTTTACGACGGCGTGCCGGGCTATCCGGGAGACCAGTTCCCGCCGATGCACGCCACCCACACCTACATCATGTTGAAGAATTCCCTCAAATACGCCTCAGAGCACATGGAACAATGATTTCGGGCGGGAGTCGCTGCGGCGGCTCCCGTTTCTACCTCGCACTAAACGCCCTCCAGAACATGGAAAGAGAAACTATCAGCAGAAACCATCCAAAGATCTGTTTCAGACGCTTTGTGGATGTCCTCACGGCGATCCTTGCGCCGATGTTGCCACCAATAACCACAGCTAAAGCGAGCGGAAGAGCCAATTTCCATTCGAGATGCCCATGAACCACATGCCCCATCAGGCCGAAAAACGAGGTGATGCCTATCATGAACGATGAAGTGGCGACAGCTACGTCCATCGGAATGTCGAGCAACAAAACCATGAGCGGAACTTTGATGGTGCCGCCCGCTATTCCGCACAGTCCGGAAACCGAACCAGCAAGGAATGTCAGGGGAACGGCCATAAGCATCGGGACTTCGTAATCGCGGCCGTTAAAACGCCTCTTGAGGCTTAAAACCCTCCAGTGTCTGGCTTCCCTCTTTTGCGGCGTCCATCCCCTGATCATGAGGTAACTCACAAACAGGAGCACCACGCCGAGGATGAAAACTATGACGGATTCCGGGACATAGGCCGAGAGGTAGCCCGCCGTGAAAGCTCCCAGCGCTGTGCTGACTTCGAGTATCAATCCGAGCGCATAATCTATTTTCCGATTT
>JAMOPK010000047.1 GCA_027064565.1 Caldifarciminota bacterium
TATGATCCCGCTTACTACCCGACCCCGACCGGAGACGGCCCCATCGCGATACTGTATAAGACAGAACCTGCCCAGACCGACTACACGGTGGGAATCGAAAACGAAAATGGGTCTGTTGGCCTGCAATACTACTGCGATGGAACCATCGATCCTCATGGTTACGACATAACGGACAGCTTCGCTCTCTATTTTGTCACCGGAATGCCCTCGGTGAAAGAGGAAAACAACTTCAATCTTCCGCTCAGGCTTGAACTTGCCCCCGCATATCCCAACCCGGTGGGTGGAATGGCCACAATCCGCTTCGCGTTGCCAGCTAAGACCAGAATTGAGCTTGCGGTGTATGACGTGAGCGGCAGGCGCGTTGCGACGCTCGCCAGCGGCACGTTCAAAGCAGGTTATCACACCGTCAGATGGAACGGAACCGACGACAGCGGCAGGAGGCTACCGGCCGGACTCTACATCTACCGCCTGAAGACTCCGGATAAGGCACTTACACGCAAACTCGTTCTACTCAGGTAAATTTTAAGCAGGCCTATAAACAAATCTGGCGGGGCTTACGCCCCGCCTTTTTTCATTTTCGGGATAGAATTTAGGGGTTAAAGTTTACATTTGAGGCCCCTGTGTGCCGCCCGGACTTCCAGTTGGTCCCTGAGGCCCTGTTGGGCCACCCTGCTGCGCATAAAGCTCTGTCATGACCTCGTTCCAAACCCTCTGAAGCTCCTCGAATCTGCTCCGAATCGTGTTGATGTCCTCGCTTTGCAGCACATCCTTGAGGTTCTTGAGGGCTTCCTCGACCCTCTGACGCTTGTCCGAAGGGATCTTATCACCATAGTCCTTCAACCCCTTCTCGATGGTGTAGATGTAGCCATCGGCCTGATTTCGGAGGTCTATCAGTTCCTTCCGTCTCCTGTCCTCCTCAGCGTGTGCCTCAGCTTCCTTAACCATCCTTTCGATTTCTTCGTCGGTCAATCCGGTGCGGGCATGGATCTTAATCTGGGACTCACGGCCGGTGGCCTTGTCTCTGGCTGTCACGTGGAGTATGCCGTCGGCATCGATGTCAAAAGTCACCTCGATCTGCGGTATCCCACGTGGCGCAGGCGGGATTCCGGTGAGTTCAAACTTGCCCAGAAGCCTGTTCTCCGAAGCTATCGGACGCTCACCCTGATAGACTTTTATCAGAACCGAAGTCTGATTGTCTTCAGCTGTGGTGTAGACCTTGGATTTCCTCGTCGGGATGGTGGTGTTTCTCGGTATAACAACGTCGAAAACGCCTCCGAGCGTCTCGACGCCGAGGGAAAGAGGCGTGACATCCAGAAGGAGGATATCTTTCACTTCTCCGGAAAGGACTCCACCCTGAATTGCGGCGCCGATGGCAACCACTTCGTCGGGATTTATGCCTTTGTGAGGCTTTCTGCCAAAGAACTCCTCGACCATCTGCTGGACAAGGGGCATCCTTGTCTGGCCGCCCACGAGGATAACCTCGTCTATGTCCATCGGCGAGAGTTTGGCATCCTCAAGCGCCCTGCGGCAGATGGTTATCGTCCGTTCGATGAGATCACGGGACATGGCCTCCAGTCTGGAGCGTGTGAGCGTCCTTTCCAGATGCTTGGGGCCGGATGAATCCATCGCTATAAACGGCAGGGAGATCAACGTCTCCATTTTGGTCGAGAGTTCCTTCTTGGCCTTTTCCGCCGCCTCTTTCAACCTCTGGAGCGCCTGACGGTCGTTGCGGAGGTCTATGCCTGTCTCCTGTTTGAATTCGTCGATGAGCCACTGGACGATCCGCTCGTCGATGTCATCTCCGCCGAGATGGGTGTCGCCGTTGGTGGCAATGACCTCGAACACCCCATCTCCGATTTCAAGGATCGAGATATCGAACGTGCCGCCACCGAGGTCATAGACGGCCACCTTGAGGTGCCTCTCCTTTTTGTCCAATCCATAAGCAAGTGAAGAGGCAGTCGGCTCGTTGAACACCCTGAGCACGTTGAGGCCGGCGATCTTACCGGCATCCTTGGTCGCCTGACGCTGGGCATCGTTGAAATAGGCAGGCACCGTGATGACAGCGTCCGTGACCTCCTCACCGAGGTATTCCTCGGCCGCCTTTTTGAGGTATGCCAGTATCTTGGCGGATATCTCCTCTGGTGTCAGGTTCTGCCCCAGCTCAGGGATGTAGATTTCGACCCTGTCGTTCTGGCCGCGCACAACCTTGTAAGGCACCCGTTTGATCTCTTCGAGCACCTCATCGTAGCGGCGTCCCATGAAGCGCTTGATGGAATAAATCGTATTTTCGGCGTTCGTTATTGCCTGGCGCTTGGCTATTGAGCCGACAAGCACCTCATTGCCTTTAAATGCAACGACAGATGGCGTGACCCTTTCGCCTTCAAGGTTTGGTATAACGACCGGTTCTCCGTTTATAACCACAGCAACAACCGAGTTTGTTGTCCCGAGATCAATCCCGATCACTTTCTTTGCCATCTTCACCATCCTCCTTTTCCTGTTTGGATTTTGCAACCGCAACCCTTGCGGGCTTTATCAGCTTGCCTTTAAGGAGGTAGCCCGGCTCGAACTGCTTTGCCACCCTGCCGGGTTCCACCTCATCCGTCTCCACGACTTCAATCGCTTCGTGAAAACGAGGATCAAATTCCTCTCCCTGTGACTCGATTATCTTCAAACCATGGCTTTCAAGCACCGAAACCAACTGGGAGTAGATCATCTGAACCCCCTTAAGCAGGTTCTCGAAGTCTTTTTGCCCCTCAGCAGAAGATATAGCGTCGAGAGCCAGTTTGAAGTTGTTGAGGATCGGAATCAGGTCCCTGACCAGCCTCTCGTTAGCCGAATCCCTGATCGCCGCCTTCTCTTTCTCAACAATTTTCTTGAAATTTTCAAAGTCAGCGGCGAGCCTCAACAATTTTTCCCTGTATTCCTTTTCCCTCTCCATGATCCTGAGCAGCTTCTCCCGGACTTCATTGCTCCAGTGTCCTCTTTTCATTCCCATGACCGTCTCTCCTTGTCTCGTTCGGGGAATTCCTAAATTACCAGTGATTTCGATGGCTGTCAAGGAAAAGAGGCCATGCCATCGGGATTTGTAGTTCCCGGGACAGGAGGGGAATCCCCCATCCACCACCCCCAAATCCAGAAGCGCTACCTGATCATGACAAGCCGTTTCAAAATTCTGCGGCCGGACACATTGACCTCAAGGAAATACACACCCGATGAAATGGATTGAGGTTTCAGACTCAGCCCGTGTGTGCCTCTGGGAAGGCGGCCGAACGCCCGCTCCGTCACCATTCTGCCGGTCACATCAAAGAGTCTCGCACTGACATCGGCATCTTTTGGAAGGGCCAGACGGAACTGGACTCCGCTTTCGGTCCTCAGGATCGAACTCACCATAAGGGAAACCCTGCCGGCCGGTCTCATCCTGTCCCTCTCCTCTATCTTCACCAATCGGTCAGGGAACAGGAGGAAGGTATCCCTTTCGGAAAGCGGAGACAGTATCCTGATGTAGAAAGTGTCTCCTTCAGCAGGAGGGATGGGATTTGCAGGATCGCAGATGAATTTGACATCCCATGCCCATGTGATCGGGAAACCCGAGAAGATGACAATCTCATCTCCGGAATCGGCTATCAACGTATCCATCGAGACATCTATCGGGAACCACGGGAGAATCGTATCACCGGTCCAGAGGTCCTCCACGATAAAATTGACGTTTACGGTATCATTGCGGTAAATTGCCTTTCCGATGCGCTCGTTGTGGAAGATGATGAGGTAATCCGGGATAGAACCTGGCACCCTCCGCATTTTCATAACCCGTATGTCAAAATTGGAGTTTCCAGCAATGTGACCGGAGGCCGAATCGTCACATATTGTATCGTGTATCGTTCTGATCTCCAGAGCCATGTTGTAGAACATCGGGCTTTCAAGTCCATCGAGGAGCGGATAATTCTCAAACACCCATGTCCCACTGGAAATATCCCTGACCGAATAGGTTATATCGCCGTTCGGCTGTGACTCAAAAGTTATCATGAAAGTGTCAGTAGTGGCGGGATTTCCGATTTCATAGACGTGAATTTCCCCATCGTCCAGACCAGATATCTGAACGACAGCTGAGTCAGATTCGTCAAGGTGCCGGTAGTTGTGGATCGAAAGCGGACCAACAAGGCTCGTATCACGGCCATCTG
>JAMOPK010000048.1 GCA_027064565.1 Caldifarciminota bacterium
AGCCACTTCGGCCACTTTCTGATATTCCTCGACGGATTCCACGTTGAGCATGAGGATGCCGTATCGGATGGCATGTTCGATCTCCGACTCGGTTTTACCCACGCCGGCGAACACGATTTTATCAGGCGGGAACCCGGCGAGAAGCGCCTTTTTGAGTTCTCCACCTGATACGACGTCGGCTCCACATCCCATTTTGCCAAGGAGATAGAGGATGTTGAGGTTGGCATTCGCTTTCAGGGAATATGCCACAAGTGTGTCGGGTGGGAAAGTGCTTCGGAGCTCCTCAAGACGCCGTTCTATTTCGCTCAGACTGTAAACGTAAATCGGCGTCCCAAGCTCATTCGCTATATCCTCGACGCTGACGTCCTCGATGTATAGCTTTCCACCCCGATAGGAGAGCATCTCATTTCTCTCCGCTTAATTTCAATATCCACTGCTCAAAAAAGTCTTTGGTGGCATATCCGAGCTGCTTGTGGCGGATATGCCCCTTTTTATCGATGATGAAAGTTGTGGGGATCGCCCGGATGGAGGCAAAATCCTTCATCCTTGCCAGTTCTTTTGTCGGGAAGGCCACCGGGTAATTCATCCCCATCTGACGGTAAAAAGCCGCTACCTTTTCAGGCCTGTCAGAGATGGCTACGCCGATGAACTGAACTTTATCAGGGTATTTGTTCTGGAGTTCGATGAAGGATGGGATTTCCCTGCGGCACGGAGCACACCACGTCGCCCAGAAGTCCAGAACCACGACTTTGCCTCGATAATCCTTCAAAGAAATTGTCCCTCCCTCTACGGTCGGGAGGGTGAAATCAAGCCCGTTGTCCGCCTCGGGCTTTTCGTTTTCTGCCTTTTGGGAAGCTTCTTTTTGGGAAACAGCCGGTTTTTCGGGTTTGTTGCCGGATTCCACTGCCGTCGTTTCCTGCTCAACTGTATCGACTGCTATCGTCTCGACCACAGTGGTTTCCTGCTGGACCGTGGTGCCCGGTTCCTGTGTGGATTCCTGCTCAGTTTTCTGCTTTTTGCAGCCGGTTGTCCACAGCAGAGCGGTCAGCGTGAGAAAGGCCATGATCCTGATTGCCTTATGCATAAATAACACCTCCTGCTTAAGTTTGGTGCCGATTTTATCGTTAGATGATGGTTCAGTCAATTTCAGGGGACAGTTGAAGCCTGACTGTTGGATGTTTGGGGAGCAACGAAAAACGGGCGGCCACAGCCGCCCGTCCGTGAGTTCGACGATGTCTTTTGACTTCAGAAATCCTTTCTCTCGTCTTTCGTCAGCTCGAAGATGTGCCTGAGCATTTTCTCGTAGGCCGGAGTGAGTTCCACCTTGCGCCTTGCCATGACGCGCCTTGCGGTTTCCACCGCCTTCTCGAATTTGTGCTCGACGAACCCGGCGGCACCGCCCCATGCGAATGAAGGGACGAATTTTGGAGGGAATCCGGCCCCGAACACGTTTGCGGCCACACCGACCACGGTTCCCGTGTTGAACATGGTGTTGATTCCAGCCTTGGAGTGGTCGCCGATCATGAGGCCCACGAACATCGAGCCTGTATCGATCTTCCTGTCGGGTGCCAAGAACACCTTGACGGTGGAGTAGTTGTTTTTCAGGTCGCTGTTGGACGCACCGGCACCCAGATTCACCCACGGAGCCACATAGGCATGGCCGAGAAAGCCGTCATGCTGCTTGTTTGCGTAGCTGTGGACAATGGACTCATCGACTTCGCTTCCGATTTTGCATATCGGGCCGATGGAGACGTTCTCGTAAATCTTGGCGCCGATCTTGATTTTGGAGCCTTTCCCGATGAAAGCAGGGCCGACAACTGTGGAATTCGCCATGATCACAGCGCCCTCATCGATGTAAATCGGGCCCTCCTCGGCGTCCAGAACGACGCCCGGCTGAACCACAGCGCCCTCGCCGATGAAGACCTCGTCGCCAACTATGTGAGCGCCTTCGTGAACCCTGCCGTAGATGCCTTTTTTGCCGAAAATCCGATATTCCCGTTCGATCTCTCCGCCGTTTGCATGCACAAGCTCCCACAGGTAATGGAACAGTTTTGCGTCAACTTCTTCAACTGTAAGGCCATCAAAATCAGATTTCTCGATTACCTCTCCGTTCAGAAGCTTGTCTTTGACCTTCTCAGGCACCTCTGAGACCCTTGCGCCAATGAACTCGCCATCCCGATTGACCAGAAGCGCGTCGCCGCCTTCAGCAAGTCCGACAGTCTCGTCGGTGTAGATGAGCCGCCCGTTCAGGAAAAGGGCAGGTCCTTCGGGGACTTTGTTGACGGGATAACCGGGCCTTGCTTCGGATTCGACCTCTTCCAGATATTTCCTGACATGCAGGTAAATGCTGGCATCCTTGAAGGTGTATTTCGCTTTGGTCAGGAAGACCGAGATGCCGAACCTGAGTTCATAGACGGGTCTGGCGAGCGTCAGGGGATAGAGGTCTCTCCATCCCGCATCCTCAAAAAGGACGATGTTTTTATGCCCGCTCATATTCATACTCCAGCTGCGAGGCAGCGGCTTCATCGACGATGACGATGGCTTTCGGATGCAGCTGGATGATGGTGGCCGGGTATCTCGCAGTCACGGGGCCTTCGACGGTCATTTTGATGGCCTCAGCCTTGTTTTCACCGCTTGCCAGAAGGAGCAGGGTTTTAGCCTCCATGATGGTGCCGACACCCATTGTCAGGGCGTATTTAGGAACCTTGTTGATGTCGCCGTCGAAGAACCTCGCGTTGTCGCGCCGGGTGACCTCAAGCAGGGTCTTGATTCTTGTGCGCGAACCGAGGGAAGAGCCGGGCTCATTGAACCCGATGTGGCCGTCGCGACCTATGCCGAGCACCTGAATGTCGATGCCGCCGTATTTCTTTATCTGATCCTCATACCACTGGCAGTAGGCCTCGATCTTCCTTATGGGAAGCCGGCCGGATTCGATTTCCTCAGGAGTCACAATTGTGCCGTCGGGGATGTGGATGTGGGACTCAGGGATGTTCAGATGCTTGAAAAGGTTTTCCCACATGAAGGTGTAATAGCTTTCAGGATGGTCTTTTGGAAGTCCGATATACTCGTCGAGGTTGAAGGTCACCACCTTTGAGAAATCCAGATGCTCCTCTTTGTGCATCCTTATGAGTTCCTTGTAAAGTCCGAGGGGTGTTGAGCCGGTAGCGAGCCCGAGCACGAGATTGGGTTTCACCTCAAGCTGCTCCTTGATGAACTTCGCAGCCAGCACGGACATTGCATCATAATCCTTGACTATGATGACACGCATGATGAGTCCTCCTTTTAGTTTTTGGGGGGTTTGAGGCTCTTTTTAAGAGCATTGTTGACTTTTTAATCATTTTACTCATAAGAAAGGTTGAGTGTGGATTATAAAAGCGACTTTGAGGTTACTCAACAAGCTCATTAAATCCCGAACCTGACCGGGAAGGATGTTGTCCGAAAAGACTTTGAGATGCAATCCGTTCCGGTTTCGGGGAGCTTCTCTCATTGCTCGACCCACTCGAATCTCACCCCATCGCTCATGGAGATGATGAAGGCCCTGCCGCCGACCTTTTCCATGGCTTCTGCAACCTTTTTCTCCGAGCCGGGGGCATAGGCGAACATCGTTCCGCCACCGCCTGATCCGTTGATCTTGCCGCCATAAGCGCCGTTTTCCATGGCGGCCTCAAGCATCCTGTCGATCTTAGGGGTGGATACGCCCAGCCCGTCCCTCAGCTCGATGTGATGTTTGTAAAGCAATTCGCCCAGCTGGCGCTCATCGACCTCCCCGGATTCCAGCATCGGGAGTGCCTGCCGCAGGTAGTCCCGGTTTCTCAGATTCGCAAGGACTTTTCGGGCAATGTATTCCGGGAGTTTATCCAGATAGGCCATTGCCTCATCGATGGGAGTCGTTTTTATGTCGAACCTGCCGTTTGTGAGCCGCCTCAGCTCATCTATCCCCGACTCCACGTCCTGTCTTGAGCGGCGCAGGACCTCAACGGTCTCTTTGGGTTGAAGCGAGTCGCCGAGCACGAAGCCGTGAAGTTCAGCGGGAAGCCGTTTCACAGAAGGCGGTTGCGTGCTGAAATCGAGGTAGAGGAGTCCGCCGAGTGCGGCCGTGTAGTGGTCCATTT
>JAMOPK010000049.1 GCA_027064565.1 Caldifarciminota bacterium
CTGCCGAATGCATGACCTTGTAAGCCTCGATGATGTGTTCTCTGGATTTGAACCTCATGAGGTTCCGCCATGCCTTTGAAATGGAGTCTATGAGAATTTTCTCTCGGTCGCTGCCGGTAGCAACAGTGGCAATCAGAGATGGAACTATATCACCTTCCCATTTCATGCTTTCCTCAAACATCTGCCATGTTTTCTGAATGTTTTTGTTGAGGTCATAAATCTCAAAATACCCTATTGAAACGGCAATTATCAAAATTCCCAGGAAGAGCAGCAACAATCGCATCAGCGGAAACCGCTTCATGCCTCTGACTCCTCGCCGGTTCCCTTTCCCTCATTCTCGGCAAGTTCCTTTTCAACCTCTTCTACAAGCTCCTTGAGCTTTTCAAGCTTTTTTGAGGCAGGTAATTCCCTGAGTCCTAACTTGTTCTGTGCCTCAATCCCGCTCCAGGGAGTAACAAGTGAAGTGACCACAACACCGAGGATAAACCCCGCCATGAAACCACCAATGATGAGCTTTGCCTTTTTGCCCTTGCTCATGTGTCAAACCTCCTCTTTTGCAGGTTAATTTTATACTCTCACTTAACGTCGTTGTCCACCGCCGGAAAGAAAATTAGCCCGATATGATCCGCTTGATCTCCTCCTTTGAATCGGAAAACATCACTTTTGATAACAATTTGTAGCCGTTTTGTGGGTCAACGACGTGGGAATACATGACCCTGACCGCTTTGACTTTGCTGTCATCGAAGGTGAATTGATCCATCACCCTCGCAATTTGATTAACTGTGACGAGCACATCGCCGCTCATGGCCGTTTTGAGCATCCTGAGCTTATCGGAATCCGTGAATTCGTCCGAAATGGCATCAAGCAGCTGGCTGAATTCCTCCTCCGACATGGGTTGAGGGGCAGAGGGGGAGCCGGACAATTCGTCGAGCAGCTCGTCTATGTGGTCCACGATCATCATCGCCTCGTATCTGGCGTCGCGGTCCCGGATACGTGTGAGATATTCGGCTTTGAGCAGCTGGAGCTGTGTCCTTATGGAGTCGATCAACGTCTCACTATCGGACGCACGCAGATGTTGTTCGTTGGGCGAGCCTGAAAGCAGGAGCAGAAGGCCCGCAGCGAACACAACATTTTTCATGGTATTTTTATGGTATCACGCCAAGCTTTTTCCCGACTTTTTCAAAGGCCTCGAGCGCCCTGTCCAGCATCTCGTCGGTGTGGGTGGCCATGAGGCTGGTTCTGAGCAACTGTCTGCCGGGAGGCACTGCCGGGGTTATCACCGGGTTGACGAAGACCCCGTTTTGCTGGAGCTGATACCACATCTCGAAGGTAAGTTTATCGTCGCCTATGATCACCGGGACGACCGGAGTCTGGCTTTCTCCAATGTCGTAGCCCATAGATTTAAGGCCCTCCTGCCATTTTTTCGTGTTTTTCCAGAGCCTTTCGCGCCTCTCAGGCTCGTTAATCATGATGTCCAGTGCCGCCTCTGCCGCAGCGACTGCCGAAGGTGGAAGTGCAGCACTGAAGATCATCGAACGGCCGAAATGCTTGATGTAGTCGATCACATCTGCGTCACCCGCCACGAATCCGCCGATTGAGGCAAAGGATTTGCTGAAAGTTGACATGATGAGGTCGATTTCGTCGGTGACCCCGAAGTGGCTTGCCGTGCCGGAGCCGTTCTCGCCCAGAACCCCCATGGCATGGGCGTCATCGGTCATGACCCGTGCGCCATATTTCCTTGCAACCTTTATGATGCCCGGAAGGTCGGCGATGTCACCTTCCATCGAAAAGACGCCATCAACCACAACAAGGGCGGATTTGTCTTCGGGAATCGATGCCAGCACCCTGTCGAGGTCCTCAAGGTCGTTGTGTTTGAAACGCTTGATTTCACCATGCGACATCCTCGCTCCGTCTATGATGGAGGCGTGATCCCATTTGTCCAGCACCGCGTAATCGCCGCGCCCGATGAGTGCGGTCAGGATGCCGATGTTCGTCTGATACCCTGTGCTGAACACCAGAGCGGCTTCTTTTTTCACGAATTCTGCCAGTTTGTGCTCCAGCCTCAGGTGGATTTCCAGAGTGCCGTTCAGGAACCTCGAACCGCAGCTGCCGGTGCCATACTTTTTGGTTGCCTCAACCGCCGCCTCGATCACCTTCGGGTGCGTGGTCAGGCCGAGATAGTTGTTTGACCCCAGCATCACGAGTTTCCTACCCTCAAAGATGACCTCGGCCTCTTCTGCTGAGGAAACCGGGCGGAAATACGGATACCTGCCCGTCTTTTCGAGCATTATTTTCTCTTCATATCTGGCAAATTCCCTGCACTTTTCGAATATGTCCTTCATCTCTTACCTCCTGACGAGCTTATGATTTGTTGATTTTATGGTAACAGCAGAGGCTTGGCAATATTTTGCAGTGCATCAAAAAGCGTAAAGATGTTTGTGCATATCGGTTTCTGACAGAACGATAAGGCGAAAATTGCTCTGTCCCATGAATGACCTTAGAATTTCCGCTCATCCGGGAGGTTATGGAATACATGGCGGAAAATCGATATGAGTTCAGACATCCTTTCGGCCGCGACCTGACGACTCTGGAGAGGCCCGGCAGGTATATCGGTGGCGAACTGAATTCCATTGTCAAGGACCCGAAAGGTAAGGTCAGGATTGCGCTCGTTTATCCCGAACTTTACGAGCTGGGCATGTCCAACCTCGGACTGGCGATAATCTACCACGTGATGAACCTGCATCCCGACGCTTACGCCGAGCGGGTTTACCTCCCGTGGCTGGATGCCATCGAATACATGAAGAAGCGAAATATCCCGCTTTTCACCCTTGAGACCTACACCCCGGTCAATCAAATGGATGTTGTGGGTTTCTCGATGCACACCGAGCTAAACTACACCAACCTGCTGCTCGGCCTTGATCTCGCCCATATCCCGCTTGAGTCGGAGGCCCGTGACGAGCGGGATCCCCTCGTGATGGTCGGCGGTCCGACGGCATTCAATCCCGTGCCGTTGAACAAAATCGTGGATTTTTTCATCATCGGCGAAGGCGAGGAGGTGGCCTCTGAGATTGTGGAGCCTTTGAAAGCGTGGAAAGAGGGGGAGCTTTCGAGGCAGGAGGTGCTTGCGGAGTTAGCCGGGATAGAGGGCGTTTACGTGCCGGCCCATCCGGGGAAACGGGTCAGGCGGCGCTGGGTAATGCTTGAGCGGAAGTTCTTTCCCATCAAACAGCTGGTGCCCAACGTGTCGGTGATCCACGACAGATACACCATCGAGATCATGCGGGGATGCACGCGTGGCTGCCGTTTCTGCGAGGGCGGTATGACCTATCGCCCCCTGCGTGTCCGTCCGGTGGATGAGATCGTTTCCATTGCGAAAGAAGGGATTGGGGCCACAGGATATGGCGAAATCGGGCTTCTGGCGTTCACCGTGTCGGACTACCCCGACCTGATCGAGCTTATCGTCAGGATCAAAAAGGAACTGCCCCACGTTGACCTATCGCTTCCCTCGCTCCCCGTCAACGCACTCCATCCCGAACTGCTGGACCTGCTTTCGGACCTCTCAAGGTTCGGGATAACGCTTGCCCCGGAGACAGCGTCGCCCAGATTGAGGGGCACGATCAACAAAAACGTCCCACTTGAGGAGATTTTCGGCTCAATAGAACTTGCCCAGAAGAAGCACTGGCCCGGCGTCAAGCTCTATTTCATGCTTGGACTGCCGGGCGAGACCGATGAGGACATCGACGAAAACATCAGGTTCCTGCGTGACGTTGC
>JAMOPK010000050.1 GCA_027064565.1 Caldifarciminota bacterium
GGAAAGGGAACCGGCGAGGAGTCAGAGGCATGAAGCGGTTTCCGCTGATGCGATTGTTGCTGCTCTTCCTGGGAATTTTGATAATTGCCGTTTCAATAGGGTATTTTGAGATTTATGACCTCAACAGAAACATTCAGAAAACATGGCAGATGTTTGAGGAAAGCATGAAATGGGAAGGTGATATAGTTCCATCTCTGATTGCCGCCGTTGTCACCGGTAGCGATCAGGAAAAAATCATCATCGATTCCATCTCAAAGGCATGGCGGAACCTCATGAGGTTCAAATCCAGAGAACACATCATCGAGGCTTACAAGGTCATGCATTCGGCAGCGCAACACCTCCTGGATCTGGGGATGCAGAAAAAAGAGCTTTCGGATGACCCGGAATTTCGAATATTAGTCAACGATCTAAAAAATGCGAGAAGCACTGTCGATTCCCTTGCAATCCAATATAACTTTGCAGTTGTTCGATACAATCGCCTGATTTCAACTTTCCCTTTCAATCTCATAGCACGTGCAACGGGGTTCACCGAGGAGCCAAAATTGAGTCTGGAAGGTTCAAATGGCGGTCATAAAAGTAAGGGTTAAACCCGGCTCCAGAAGGGAATCCGTGGAATTCATGGAGGACGGCAGGTTCAAGGTCTCCATCAGGGAGCCGGCGCGGGAAGGAAAGGCCAACAGAGCTTTGATAAAGCTACTGTCAAAGAAGTTAGGCGTTCCACCCTCATCGATCACCATCAAATCCGGAAAAACTTCAAGGGATAAACTCGTAGAGATACAGGGGAAAACCGAGGCTGAAATAAGAGAGAGGCTGGAAAATGGTTAATTTGATGATATTCGTCCTGCTCTCGTTCCCGGGCGATACCCTGACCCACAATCTGGTGCAGAGGTTGAAATCGCCTGCCGGTGATGTAGTTTTTGGTGCCTTAACGGCTTCCGGCGGCAGGGAAGCTGTCGTTGGGATACCGCTGACTTACTCTTTTCTCGGCGGCGAAAAAGCGCACAGGGAATTCAAACCCATGATAGTTGGCGGTGTATGCACCGGTCTTCTCGTAACTGGCATCAAATTTCTGGTTAACAGACCCCGTCCCGACGGCATCTACACTCGCTCAAACTCCTCTTTTCCGTCCGGACACGCCGCAGTCTCATTTTACTATGCAGAATACATCGGCACATATCATCCCGAAGTGAAACTCCCGCTTTACCTGTGGGCTGGTGGCGTGGCAGTTTCAAGGCTATATCTCGACCGGCACTGGCTGAGCGATGTGGTGGTTGGCGCCATAATTGGATGGGGGATGGCCAGGTTGACCATAAAATACGGGAATCGGCTCAAGGAGTTGAAATTCTATGAATGAAAAGGATAGGGAAGCATTGAATCTGCTCGGACTGGCGAGAAAGGGCCACATGCTTATTGCCGGCAGAACCGCTGTCGCCCGCAACATCAAAAGGGGCAAGTTGCTCATCCTGGCCTCTGACCTGTCGAGGAAAACCAGGGAAAAATGGCTCAGGGATGCCAGATTTTACGGAATAGAAGTGATCGAAAAGTGGGATATGGAAACCATTGGCAGGGCAATTGGCAAAAAACCTGTCGGTGTTTTATTGATAGCCGATAAAGGAATGGCTGAAAGATTGAAGCAATTGCTTTAATCCTTGATTTTGCGTATCGTTCGCGCTCGGTTACACCACAACTTTGTAAAGATTACGTTTTTTGCGCAAACCAGGAACTAATTTGTATCCCGCGATTTCCTCCTCTTCTCCAATTTTCACAGTCACAACCATCATCAAATCATCGTTCACACGTGAGCTGGATGGGATGCAAAAGACCCTGCAGAACCTCTTTTCGGGATTTGAAACAGCCGCCACCGGTCTGAATCCCTGCCTGAGGATCCAGTCTGTTACCCGTTTCATCAACCGTTTCCCGCTTCTGCCATTGCCGAGACAACGCTGGAACACAACACCATTCTCCACCATTGCAAAATATACTGGCCAATTTTTCACCTTGCTCATTTCTATACCTCCAAGTATCACAGGATCAAGTTTTTAAAGCCATCACCAATCCAAGCTATCACTAACTCCAAATTCGCGCGATTAGGTTAGCACATATGGGCTAAAATTTCAATATCCCGAGAACCCAACGGCTGAGATGACCCTTCATCTGCTGTTTGCCGTCTTTTTTCTTAAACCGCAATGTTGTCAGAAATCGAACAATGACCACCGAGTCAGGCATCTCGCTTGGCAATTGCGGTATCCTGCCCGGCGGCATCTCCAAACTGAGAAAAAGCGACGCGGAAAGTCCGCAAATGTTGTCTTCGTTGATGAACGAAATTGACATGTATTAGCAAAATGAGTATTATTTTGACTCAATTAGGGTGAGATACTAAAAACAAGGAGGAATTGAAATGCCGACGCTTGAAGAAAAAGTTGAACAAATTGTGGATACATTGGGAACCCTCAGAGACGTGAGGGGAGTTGCAATAGCCAACACCGACGGTTTCGTAATAGCTTCGAAATTCTTTGCCAGTGATATTTCTGACGAAAAATTTGCCGGAATGGTGTCTGAGTCTGTTTCTTATTACAAGCGGATAATGGATGAGGTGGGGGCTGGCCGCGTAAAATCGGCAATTGTCGAGGGTGAAAATGGCAAGATCGCCCTTATAGTCGTCGGCGATTTCATCGTAATTATTCTGGGAGGCCCTGATCTCAACCTCGGTCTCGCGAGGTCCACGCTCCAGGAAGCAGCCAAGGACCTTGAATGAGCTGGATTCCAAAAATGATATGTTCCCCCCTCTATCTTCGCAATTTTAGAGGGTAGAGGGGGTTCTTAATTAAATTTATGGCGGAACCAATGGGCATGTGGAAAGTGCTCCATATAGGGAAGGAAGATAGGCTGCCGGGATGGCTGTATAGGCTTGTCAGCCATTCCGACGTTTATGAGTCCACTGATACCATCGAGGAAGGACTCAAGAAGCTAAAGGAGCAGAAGTTCGATCTCGTCATAATCGGTATCGATCGGTTTCACGACGCGGTGAAGCACAAGATCAGGGAGATAGCCCTCGCTTCAAATCCCAACGTTGACATCATCTATGCCAAACAAATCCAAAGCAGCAGTGGGGGAATGGGTTTTTACTACAACGCATCACAGGTGGAAGATGTTGCCTTCAACTCGAAATTCTGGGGAATAGCGGAGACTCAGGATTTCCTTTCCTTGATAGAGGGAGTCGGGATGACCTCTCACACAGCGTCATTGACCATCATTTCCGGCAATTCCACCGGGGTAATCTACTTTCGCACAGGCAATGTGGTCCACGCTGAGGTCAATGGAATCAAGGGCAAGGAAGCGTTTACTGAAATGGTATCATGGAAAGGCGGAATCTATTTCGTGGAGGAAGGTATGGAACCGCCTGAGGTTACCATAGATAGCTCCATAGATTCGCTCCTCCTTGAGATAATCAGCAAGATAGAGGAGAGGAACAATCCCTACGACAAATTCATAAAAATCTTGATGATGGAACTTCCGGCCGACATCAGGTGGGGCATTGTGGTGAGAGAGGGGGAGATTGTAAGCCGAGTCGGTGAAAACATCGATGAAACGGTGGTAAAACACGTAAAGGGCTTTATGGATCGGCTTGCTGATGTTATAGGCGAGGTTTCACATGCTAACTTGGAATGTGAGGATTACTGGGTGACAGCGAGACGATTGACCTCGGATACCTTTGTTATGGTGGCTTTTCAGGGCAATCCTTTCATTGTGGACTACGTGCTTGCCAAAAACCTTGAAAAATACGGGGTGCCAGCAGCCGAAATAATTGAAAGCTCATCCCCAATGGAACTTCCTTTTGAGGAGTTCGAAGAACCTAGGTGAATTCTTGAATTTCACGATGGCGACATCCTTTGCGCGTGCCCAGAAAGTTATGGTTTCACCGTTTTCAATGCTTTCCTCGTCCTGACCATCCGCTGAGAGCAATATCCTACCGCCCCGGGATTTCACCGTAATCATGATCTGACAGTTGACTGGCAGGACGAAGGGCCTCAGCGTGAGCGTGTGTGCGCAGATCGGTGTGACAATCAGGGC
>JAMOPK010000051.1 GCA_027064565.1 Caldifarciminota bacterium
GATGTAAATCTTTGTGAAAACCTGAAACGAGCCGATGGTGTTCACCACCAGCATGAACAGCGTTGTGGGTGCGAGGAGCGGCACAATGACGTGCCACCACAGCTTAATCCCGCCTGCCCCGTCAATTTTTGCCGACTCGATGACCGATTTCGGGATCCGTCCCATCGTCGCCAGATAGAGGATTACACCGGAGCCGGGCGCCATCAGGATGTCCGACAGGATTATGCTCGGAAACGCAGTGGATGGACTTGTCAACCACGGCTGAGGCGGCAGGCCCAGTTTGGTGAGGATCAGGTTGGCCAGCCCGAAAGTAGGGTCGAAGATCCACCGCCAGATCATGGAAATGACCACAGCGGAGGCAACCCCCGGCAGGTAGTAGGCCGCCCTGTAGAACGATTGAGCCTTTTTCGACAGCGGATAAAGCAGGCTCGCAAGGATGAGGGCGACAGAGACGTTCCAGGGCACCTTCACGAGGGTGTAAATGAACGTGTTTTTGAGGGCTATCCTAAAGGATTCATCCCTGACAACGTCTATAAAGTTCCGAAACCCGACAAATGGGCTTCTGAATATGCCCAGAAGAGGCTCATACTGCTCAAATGCTATGACCACCGACAGGATTATTGGCACTATCACGAATACGCCGAAGATTATGAAAACCGGCGTCAGGGCGAGATAGGCGAACGCATGTTCCTTCAGATTCACCTTTCTGAGTCCCCATGCGATAAGGGCCATCAGGATGGCGAATATGATCAGGGTGATAATAAGCGCCTTTTTCCCCGAACGACGGGCCTTGAGCTTTGAAATCTCGAATTGTATCAGGATTTCCCTGACCTTTCTGTCAGCATCCCGCATCGCCTGCTCTACCGATTTCTCGCCGAGGATGGCAAGCTGAAGCTCCCTTGATACCGCATCGCTGATCTGTTGCCATCTGGGATGAAACGGCCGCATGACGACGTTTTCAAGCGCGGGGATAATGATCGACATGTAAGGCCCCAGCTCCGGATCATCGGCGTAGATGTTGCCGGCGGATTTCCGGGTTGGGAATGTGCCCATGTATCTGAGATAGCGCTGGTTTTCCGCCGAGGTAATCTCACGGGCAAGTTCCATCACCAGTCTCAATTTGGTGGTGTCTTTCTGCTTGAAAATTACCCAGTTCCCCACGCCGGGCGATGCCGTGATCACTTTTCCGGTGGAACCGATGGGGAAATTGGCGACCGCAAACTCGAAAGTATCCCTGACAAGCTCCTCCTTGCCCTGAGCGATGTATTCGGCATTCCGTTTTCGGCGTTCCCGGTTGGTTCTGACAAGCGATGAAATTGCCCACGTGCCCTGCGGCGTAACCGCCACCCGACCCTCGGTAAACATATTCCAGGTCTCGTTCTGGCTGAGGCCGCCCGTTTGAGGCGGGGCAACGTGATATTTCCAGACGAGGTCGTAAAGTTTTTTGACGCCACGAATGCCCTCAGGCGTGTTGAATCCGAAGCGGTAGGGGAGGGTGAAGGTGTCCTCGCTGATTGGGCGTGCTTGCAGGGGATTGAGGGCAAACAAAATGGATGTGGATAAAAATTGCCCTTGACGGCTTATGTCCAGTTTTCTATAATTTGCGCTGATAATACTCCCTCCCGATCGAGTGATCCATAAGTAGGAGGGAGAGTTAAATACCCCCTGGGATTGAGCATAAATCAGGGGGGAACCTATAAAGCCCCCCGGGTGGACATAAATGGGGGGCGCATTTTTTAGTAGGTTTTGAGAATTTGTGTTATTGCGGGATACGTTCGGCTCGGCGGAAACGCCTGATTGTGCCTCATTTTTGACCGGGATCAAGACTCTGGCACCTTCGCTGTGGATGAACGCCCATGCCTCGTTATGGTCGGGTTCCAGGGTGAAAGCTATCCCGTAAACGTCGATCTTCCCGTCGCCATCGCGGTCAAAAGTCAGCTTCTGCATGGCGTTCACAAACTCATCCCATGTCCAGATGCCGTCCTTCGGGATAGGAACGTGTCTCTCGTTGAAAATGCGCTTGTTCAGAATCAACGTGTAAACGGTCATATACCATGGCCATGCATAGATGTGTCCGTTGTATCTGAAAGGTTGAAGGGCCTGAGGCAGGATATCCGTTGAGTCTTCGTGTGTCAGGAACCTGTCGATAGGTTCGAGCACCCCGCGCTCCACGTAAACGTTTTTGAAAGCCGAACCTGCAAGGTCGGGCGGATTCCCTGAAAGGACAGCGATGTCCAACTTTTCGCCGCCGTTCCGCCATGAAAGTTTGGTGTATTCGATTTTCACACCGGGATGTTTTCGCTCGAATTCTTTGAAAATCTTATATTCCCAGTGGTCTTCCCACTTTTTCACGCCCTGAGGTGCCGGACGGGGATAATCCCAGACGCGGATCACGATCTTTCGTGTTTCGCTCCTGTGACACGACTGGAGAAGAATCGAAAAAAAGAGGATGGCGGCACGCAGCCACCATCCCCGAAATTTGTTTTTAAAAACCATTTTACTCTATCGGACCGAGAAGCAACAATTTTCGCGTATCTGAATATTTGTCGGTATCCACACGCACAAAAAACACCCCTGACTTATTTGGACGCGGAAGGGAAACAAGAACGTGTCCATCTATCTGGCTTCTGTAGAGACGGCGTCCGGTTATATCAAATAAAGATATCGAGCCGCAATTTATTCCCTGTGAGAGGTGAACTTTTATGTTTTTTCCATATGTTTCAATTTTGAGAATCAAGTCTCTGTCTGAGTGCGGTAGGATTCCATCCTCCTCCACAGGTGATGCGCCACCGGAAAAACTCGCATCATCTGCATATCCTGCAAATCCGTTGTTTTTATATCCCCTTATTCTCACACGAGCACAGTGGGCCCCGGAAGGTGCTTGTTCATTCAAAATATACAAAAATTCCCATTGGTTCGCTTGAGAATTTTGGGGATAATCAGGGCTCGATATATAACCAGAGCAAGTACCGTCAGAATAGGTAGAGTACCATGTAATACCCATCCCTATACCGTCTGAACCAGTTCCTGATCCATACACCCATACCGAATAGGTGTAGTAATACCCTGGTGTAACCTCAATGTCTTGGTAAACTCCGCGATTAGAGTTAGAAGTTGGAGAGAGAGAAATGCTGTATTGACCCCTGTGCACCGTGGTAGCTTCCTGTTGTATGGTAACACCGTTTTCTACTTCCCAACCTATGGGATTCCCGTTTTGATCCCATTCCTCAAACCCAGGATTCTGCAAGAGGTTATCCGCTCCCACACTCGCTGATATGGCGACCATTGCGGCCGCAACAATCAGGATTTTTTTATAATTGAACTTCATCATCAACACCTCCCAAGTTTATATGCTTCCAGTGCAGCGGGATACAAACCTCCCACTGCCATCAGCCTCTCGATTATCAAGGTCGTTTGCCTCCACGCCATGTTGTTTCCCAATAAGTTTACTCCCGAAAGACGCTGTCAATCAATGCCTTCAAAGTGGAGACATAGTCCCTTTCATAAAGCGGATCGGCTTTCACCAGTCTGGCACCAACCGCTTCCGCCACTTTTGACGGCACTCTGTCCGGGAAATTGGCCTCAGCCACGACCACGCTGACCCCGCGCTCCTTAGCCCGTTCGATCACCTCTGAGATTCTGCTGAGCGATGGCTCCTGCGCTGGATTTTGTGCGATCACGTCCACCACATCGAACCCGAGTTCCTCAAGCACGCCTGCCCATGCACCGTGGTAAACTACGACCCTGATAGTATCAACCCTGTGAGCAGCGATGTAATCCATCAGGGAATCGATGCGGCTGTAAAAATCCCTGAGGTTAAACTCTATGGTGCTTTTGTTTTTCGGAGATATGTCTTCGAGAGCCGAAGCAATGATGGCCGCGGATGCTTTCACGTGACGGGGAGCAAGCCAGATGTCATGAGGGTTATCAAGTGGTAGTCTGTAGTTTTTGAGTGAGTCCCCCACAGCGAGGCTGAGAGGGGCGTAGCTGGCCATCTTTTGTGCCCACGGGTCAAGTTTCAGCCCGACGTAGATAAAAAGGGAACTCTTTTCCACCGCTTTCAT
>JAMOPK010000052.1 GCA_027064565.1 Caldifarciminota bacterium
GGGATTCTCAAGGGTGGATGCGGTGGTATCGGACGATGGGGTGCCCTATATCCTTGAGGTCAACACGATTCCCGGGATGACGGAACTGTCCGACCTGCCGGCCGAGGCTGAGGCGATGGGCATTTCCTACGACGAACTTGTGCTCTGGATACTCAAATCCGCTTACGAGTGAGGCAGACATGAACGGCAGGCTTTTTGTGGTCGGAACGCCCATCGGGAACCTTGAGGACATAACGTTTCGGGCAGTGAAAGTCCTTCGGGAAGTGCACGTGGTGGCATGCGAGGACACACGTCGCGCCCGCATCCTTTTTCAGCACTACGGGATCGACACACCGACCATCTCCTACAACGAACACAACGAGCACAGGCGGATCCCGGAACTCATTGAACGCCTGAGAAACGGGGAGGACATAGCGCTCCTCTCCGATGCGGGAATGCCCACAATATCCGATCCCGGCTACCGTCTGGTTCATGCTGTGCGTGAGGCGGGGATGGAGGTGGTCTCCGTGCCCGGGCCTTCGGCCGTGACAGCGGCACTTTCAGTCTCGGGACTGCCCACCGACAGGTTCATCTTCGAGGGGTTTCTGCCCCGCAAGAAAGGCAAACGTGAGAAAAAGCTGCTCGAGATCAGGGATGAAGTGCGAACAGTGGTTATTTTCGAGTCGGTTCACAGGATCGAGAGGACGCTTCAGGAGATGCTGGAGGTTCTCGGTCCTGACAGGAAAATTGCCGTCTGCCGGGAACTCACCAAGATGTTCGAGGAGGTGCTCTACGGGCGGATAGAGGATGTCCTCAGGGATTTCAGGGTCAAAAAAGGCGAGTTTGTCGTGGTCATCGGCGGAAAGGATGCCGAATAGGTAAAACTGCCTATTGGGCAGCGACTTCCTTTCGCATTATAATTGTGCTGGATCATTCGCAGGAATCTGAGGAGAAAAATGGTCGAGGTCTATCGAGATATCTTCGGAAACGAAATAAAGGTTGGGGATGAATTCGATCCGACATCGGATGTGGTGCTATACAATGGTGATACACTGGAACTTTTGCGCCAGATACCCGATAGTCTTGCAGAACTGGTAGTAACTTCTCCCCCTTACAACATCGGGAAACCCTACGAGAAAAAGATTTCATTAAACGACTATCTTCAGCAACAGGAGAAAGTGATTGAAGAAGCAATTAGAATTACCAAACCTGAGGGTAGTATATGCTGGCAGGTAGGAAATTATGTCGAAAACGGAAGAATAATCCCTTTGGATATTCTGTTATTCCCAATTTTTGATAAATATGGACTAAAGCTCAGGAATAGAATCGTCTGGCATTTTGGGCATGGCCTCCACGCCAGAAAAAGATTTTCCGGTAGATATGAAGTAATCCTGTGGTTCACGAAGACCGATAACTACATTTTTAATCTGGATGCCGTCAGAGTTCCTCAAAAATATCCCAATAAAAAATATTACAAGGGGCCTAAGAAAGGGTTACTTTCAGGGCACCCTCTCGGCAAAAACCCTTCGGATGTATGGGAAATCCCCAATGTCAAATCCAATCATCCTGAGAAAACAATCCATCCCGCACAGTTTCCTGTGGAATTGGTAGAGAGATTGATTCTTGCACTAACTAATAAAGGAGGCTGGGTGGTAGATCCATTTATTGGAGTGGGAACGACAGCTATCGCAGCACTTTTACATAATAGGAAAGCGGCCGGGGCCGATATTGTGAAGGAATACATAGACATCGCTAAAGAGCGAATCAAACTCTTGCTGGAAGGGAAACTTAAAATACGACCCATGGGAAAACCAATTTATACCCCAACAAGAAACAGGGATAATGATCGAGAAAGTAATACTTTGTTTGATCTCTATGTGAAGGAGGAATCTCATGCTGAAAGTATATGAATATTCACACTTAGGAGGTTTAGAAATCTTAAAAGTTAGATACCCTCAAATCGAAAGGGAAATTGATGAGGTGATAGCACAGGTATTGGTGGAAAAGAAAGGGAAAATCAGTCGGGAGAAAGCAAAGAAGGGGAAAATGCTTTATTCCCCCAGAGAAATGAACCTGAAGTTTAAAGAAGCGTTCAAGGAAAGGGGGTTTAAGGAGTTAAGAGATTACTACCCCATCGAAACATACGATGGCAAACAACAGATTAAAGCGTTCAAGCAGATAGATTTTGTGAAAGAGAAAGTGCTTGTAGAAGTGCAGTTCGGAAAATATGCGTTTATGTTCTACGATATGGCCAAATTTCAGTATTTTTATAACAAAGAGAAGGCAGATGTGGGCGTGGAAATCGTCCCTTCATACTATCTTCACAAAGAAATGTCCACGGGAGTTTCTTATGGCGAACAGTTGATCTATGACATAAAAAGATTAGAACGAAATTTCCCAAGCGTTCCGGTAAAAATAATTTTGATCGACGTGAAATACAAATGAAAATTGCTGCATCTCATGATAAGGTAACTTATTGCAGAATAGTGCCTACGTTCAAATCAGGTTTATGGATGGAACCCAACATTCATTACCATAATGGATAAACGGAGTTTACCATGAGGATAAAGATAACATTCGAGCCACTGGCAGGGGTTTTGGAGTTGCCTCCCAACTACAATCACATGCTTCAGGGGATCATCTATCGCCATCTCGAAGGCAGACTTGCCGCAAGAATCCATGACGGCGGACTTCGTTACGGCAAAAGAACTTACAAAATGTTCACCTTTTCGAGGTTGCGGGGAGACAACGTCGTTTACGACCGGAAAAGGAAACTGCTTGTTTTCACCGGTAAGGTCTGGTTCCATCTCGGTTCACTGGACAACGAGCTTCTGGAGTCCTTCACAACCACAATGTTGAGGCGCGAGATCGTGAATTTCACCGGAGAGCAGACCGCGCGGGTGAGCGCTGTCGAAGTGGAGATGCCCATAACGCCCGTGCGTCCGGCCATCGTCTCGATGATGTCACCTCTGACAGTGTATAGCACACTTCAGACCCCCGACAACCGCAAAAAGACCTACTACTACTCGCCATGGGAGGATGAATTCAGCACTTTGATAATGGACAACCTGAAGCGGAGGATGGCCGCCCTGCTCGGAGGCGACGAAGAGCTCCCGCCGCTGAACGGGGCCTACATCAGGCCGGTCAGGGTGACGAAAAAGGACTTTGTGATCACGAAGTTCAAAAACATCGTGATAAAGGCGTGGAAAGGCAGATATGAACTCAATCTGCCACCCCCGTATTTTGAGCTGGCTTATAATGCCGGTCTCGGCTCAAAAAACAGTCAGGGGTTCGGCATGTTCAGGGTCATCAAGGGCCAATCCCCGGATGACTCAGGTTAAATCAGGGGAGGTCAAAAATGGCAATAGACAAAAACAGGACACAGGATCTGCTAAAATTTATCGATGGGCTGTTTAACGATGCCCTGTCACAGCTCCCTGAGGATCAGAGGGACACGGTCAAGAAACTCGTCTTCGGCCCTGCCCTTGAGGAGATCAAGCAGCTGATCGAGGAGGCAAGGCCGCCGGTGCTGTTCCTCATCGGTCGCAGCGGACACGGCAAATCATCGCTCATCAATGCACTGGCAAACCGCAAGGTGGCCGAGGTCGGCGATGTCAAACCGACCACCGGCAGGGCCATCCCGTATTTCATCCAGTTCGAGGACAGATACGCCTCATGGAGCATCATAGACACCCGGGGTTTCTTCGAGACTACCAGTCCGGAAGATGCGGAGGGCGTCGATTCCATCCAGCAACTGGTTCAGGACATCAGGGAGTTCAAGCCGGACGTGATCCTGCACGTGGTGGCTGCGCCTGAAGTGCGGAGCATGCAACAGGATTTCGAGCTGTTCAATCAGATCGCCTCGCTGATGAAAGGGGAGCTGGGCGCCGTGCCGCCGACCATCATCGTGCTGAACAAGGTCGATACGCTCGGCAATCCACGTGACTGGCCTCCGGAGATAAGCTACGAGAAGGCCGGGCACATCAAGGCGGTGATGGATTACCTGAGCAGAGAGGTCCTCGGAGTGCACCCAACCCCTATCGACCGTAAT
>JAMOPK010000053.1 GCA_027064565.1 Caldifarciminota bacterium
GGAGCCACAGCCTGAGGAGCTTGAGTCCATCCTCGCCGAGGCCGAACAGCAGGCGGAGGTCGAGCTGGAACAAGCGAGGCCGCAGAAGCCCGAAGGTCCGCTTTTCGAGGAGCCACAGCCTGAGGAGATCGAATCCATCCTCGCCCAGGCCGAACAGAAAGCGGAGGCTGAGTTGGAGCAGGCAAAACCGCAGAAGCCCGAAGGTCCGCTTTTCGAGGAACCGCAGCCTGAGGAGCTTGAGTCCATCCTTGCCGAGGCCGAACAGCAGGCGGAGGCTGAGTTGGAACAGGCCGCACCTCAGAAACCTGAAGGACCGCTTTTTGAGGAGCCACAGCCTGAGGAGATCGAATCCATCCTCGCCGAGGCCGAGCAGAAAGCAGAGGCTGAGTTGGAGCAGGCGAAGCCGCAGAAACCTGAAGGTCCGCTTTTCGAGGAGCCACAGCCTGAGGAGCTTGAGTCCATCCTTGCCGAGGCCGAGCAGCAGGCGGAAGTCGAGCTGGAGCAGGCGAGGCCGCAGAAGCCCGAAGGTCTGCTTTTCGAGGAACCACAGCCTGAGGAGCTTGAATCCATCCTTGCCGAGGCCGAGCAGCAGGCAGAGGCTGAGTTGGAGCAGGCCGCACCTCAGAAGCCCGAAGGTCCGCTTTTCGAGGAGCCACAGCCTGAGGAGATCGAATCCATCCTCGCCGAGGCCGAGCAGCAGGCGGAGGCCGAGCTGGAACAGGCCGCACCTCAGAAACCTGAAGGACCGCTTTTCGAGGAGCCGCAACCTGAAGAGAAAGAACACGAAGAGCTTGAGAAACTCATCCGTGCAGCGGATGAAGCCGAATCAAGGCTCAAGGAGAGGGCAAAAGAGCAGCCTGTCGCCGTTCCGACACCTGCACAGGAAGAGGTGTGGGAGGAGATGCCCGAGGACATCAAAAAGGCCTTCCGCAGGATCGTTGCCGAAATACCGACCATCCGGTTTGCCTGTATCCTTGACCTTTTCAATAACCGCTGGGTGCACCATGAGTTAGAGGATCAGAACCCTGAGGAGATTCGCCAGACATTCGTGAACATCCTGCGCAGCAGTGAGATTGCATTGAACGGAGAACTCAACGAGGTCTTTGGACTCTCAGGCAAATACTCTTTCATGCTGTTTTCCTTCAAGGACAAAAAATACTACCTCGGCGTGAAGGTGGTGACAGCCGACAATCCGGTGGGAGCTATCAGGTTGACTGTGCGGGAGGTCATCAAAAAGCTGGAAAATATCCTCTAAAATTCCAGATCGGCAAGGTTCCTGACAACAACGACCTCGATGTCATCGACCTTTTCCTGAGTTGGGACAAACGCTTTTCTGAAGCCAAGCCTTGCGGCTTCCTGAAGCCTTAACCTGAGTCCCTTCACAGGCCTTATCTCGCCTCCGAGTCCTATTTCGCCCACATAGACCGAATCGGGAGGCAGGGGCACCCTTTTGAATGAGGATATGATTGCAAGTGCGACGCCGAGGTCGGCCCCCGGCTCGTCGGCCTTTATGCCGCCTGTGAGGTTGACAAACACATCGGCATTTCTGAGGATTATGCCCGTCCTGTTCTCGATGACCGCAAGGAGCATAGCAAGACGTTTGTGATCGAATCCCGTGGTGTTTCGCATCGGGACGGCAAATGGACTTGGTGACACAAGGGCCTGAGCTTCGACGAGGATTGGCCTGTTGCCCTCAAGCAAAGGAATGACCGATACCCCTATCCTCTGGCTCCGGTCCATCTTAGAGAGGAAGAATTCCGACGGATTTTTAACCTCTATCAGGCCGTTATAGGCCATTTCAAACACCCCGATCTCATCGGTGGAGCCGAACCTGTTTTTGATGGCCCTGAGTATCCTGAGGCCGATGTTCCTGTCTCCTTCCATGTAAAGCACGGCATCGACCATGTGTTCAAGGGTTCTGGGACCGGCAAGTGTGCCGTCTTTGGTCACATGTCCAACAACGATGACGGCCGAGCCGGTGGATTTTGAGAATCGAAGGAGCATAGCCCCGCATTCCCTGACCTGTGTCACGCTGCCCGGTGCCGAAGGGACGTCCGGATTGTAAATCGTCTGGATGGAATCGATTATCAGGAGGTCAGGCTTGAGTTCCGAGGCGGCATCGAGGATGCGGCTTATATCCGATGCGGACATGGCAAAGATGGAATCGAGTTTTGCAGAAAGCCGTTGCGCCCGCATTTTCAACTGTCCAAGCGATTCCTCGGCTGTGACATAAACCACCCTGCGTCCTTCCCTGACTACTCTGTCGGCTATCTGGAGGGCGATGGTCGATTTCCCGATGCCGGGATCGCCGCCGATTATGTAGAACCCGCCTGCCACAATGCCACCGCCTAACACCCGGTCGAGTTCCTCGATCCCGGTTTTTATCCGCTGTTCCAACCGGGTTTCCACGCTGGAAAGAAGGATGGGGGCTGCATCGGCTTCAGCGACCCATGTGTGTTGTTCTGTCACGCCTCCACGCCCCTTTTTGCGTTTCGGCTCTTTGACCTCTTTAAACGAGTTCCATGAACCGCAGATAGGGCATCTGCCAAGCCATTTCGGGGACTCATAACCGCAGACCTGACAGACAAATTTGGAAGGCATTTTATTTGCTTGAATCGAGTTTTCTGGCGGTTATTATGATTTCAAGGTCTTCGGGCTGCACCGGGCGCATAATCGGCTCCTCGCCGCGGAACGGATCGCCGAAGATGCCCGTGACCTCGAATCCGCTGCATTTGATAAGCAGTTGAGCTTCACTTGGGAAGTAGAGCCTGACAGGATGAGTGAAATGATGCAAAATCTTGTTTATCTCGACGTCCGCACTCCACCTGATCGTGGAAGTGTTCAGGTCAAATTTGACATTTTCGCGCTTGAACTGCCTTGCTGCGTTCAGAAATGAAGCCAAAAGTTTACCTCCGGGCTTCAGAGAGCGATATGCGTTCCTGAGGATGGCGAAATCATCCTCGTCTTTGCCGGAATCTCCAAGCACAACGAACATCAGGATCACGGCATCATATTCGTCCTGAACATAAAATTTTCTGATGTCATCCACACGGAAATCGATTTCCAGCCCGAGCTGCTGTGCACGTGCGGATGCCGCTTTGATCAGGGCCGGTGAGATGTCCACACCGGTGACCTGATAGCCACGTTTTGCAAGCTCGATGGCATGGCGCCCCTCACCGCATCCCATATCGAGTATTTTCATGCCGGGCTTCAATTCGAGCACACGCTCGACGAAGTCCGCCTCGGGCATGCTCTTTTTGATAAGCTCATCACGTTTTGAGAGATACGTGAGGGCGAATTGATCCACGAGCCATGGAGACGGTATCTTACGAATTATCATTTTTCTGAGTCTCCTGAGCTGGCCTTATTTTTTCGATTAGATCAAATTCCTTGAGGCTTTTGAGCATATTCTCGAGGATCACCTTCTCCTCAATCGAGAGCTTCTCACTGAGAGAAGCATTCTTACTGATAAGTTTAGCCAGTGCCACACTGGCCCTTGCTTTCACTGTTTCGTTTCTCTCGTTTAACAGTTCTTTAAGCCTGTCAAAAGCATCTTCGTCGCCGATCTCGCCCAACACAAACGATGCGACTGCCCGCACATACCAATAACCTTCGTCAAGAAGTGGCCTAACCCTGTCCGCAACGTCCATCCCAAAAGTTATAAGCGCCTGAGCCGCTTTCTCCCTGAGGTGCCAGCTCTCGCTGTGGAGCAACTCAACGAGCTTATCGACATCCTTTTTTTCCAGAAGGATGTCGACTGCAGACAACCGCTTCGTTAAATCCTTAGACCTGAGAAGATCATCGACTTCGTTTTTGGGCTTTCTGCTCACGCTTCCTCGTTTTGTTGTTTTTCTTGACGTTTTAGTTCTACCAGCCATCTTTTAATGCCCTCCTTCAGCTCTTTTATCCCCCACCCCAGAAGCGCTGAAACCGCATAAATCTCCTCCTCAGCATCGATAAGCCTGCGTGGATCAACATCCTCATCCAGCAGGTCAATTTTGTTCAAAACAACAATTCTCGGCTTGTTCAGAAGTGCAGGATCATAAGCCTCAAGTTCGGCCTTAAGTTTACGGTAATGATCCTGCGGGTTATCCGCTGCGTCAAGGACAAAAACCAGCAACCTCGTCCGCTGAATGTGCCGCAGGAAGTCCAGTCCCATTCCCCGTCCTTCATGTGCACCCTCGATTATTCCAGGGATATCGACCACAGCGAAGGAAATTTCGAAATCCTCATCCTTCACCATCCCGAGATTCGGCGTCACGGTGGTAAACGGGTAATCTGCAATCTTTCCGCTGGACCCAGAGATAGCCCTGAGTAGCGTCGTTTTCCCGGAGTTCGGAAATCCGACAAGTCCGACATCCCCAAGAAGTTTCAGTTCAAGTCTGAGCCATCTTTCCTCGCCTTCGGTTCCCGGCTCGGCTATCCTCGGCGTTCGCCGCTGTGGAGTCGCGAACCTCGCATTGCCGCGCCCGCCTTTCCCGCCTTTTGCCACAAGCAGTTTCTGGCCGTGACGGGTGATCTCGCCGATGACTTCACCGGTGATGTCATCGTAAACTATTGTGCCAAGTGGCACCCTGATGTAAACATCTTTGCCCTTCCTGCCGTGCTTTTTCTGCGGGCCGCCCGGACGGCCATCCTCCGCCCTGAATATCCTGTTGTAACGGAAATCGAGGAGCGTCTTCAGGGAGCGATCGCCGACGAGGTAAACGCTGCCGCCATCGCCGCCGTCTCCGCCGTCAGGCCCACCGCGCGGAACAAACGCCTCACGTCTGAAATGCACCATGCCATCACCGCCTTTCCCGGCGATGACACGTATTTTTGCTCGATCAACAAAAACCCGCTTTGCCTCTTTCGCTCTGCTCATATTGTTTTCCCGTCGGGAAATTTTAATTGCTGGCTCTAAGAAAATCAATCTGAAGCAGAACCATTGCTGCATATCGTTTAGGGCATTTTTACACTTTGCTGAGGTTGGCGTATTCCAGAACGAGGGTTTTTACGCCCACGGGGAATCGGATAATGGCTTTCCCGTCTTTTATCTTGAGGATCTCACCCCGTCCGAAAAACTGGTGATACACGATGTCGCCGGGCTTAAAGGGCTGAGAAGATTCAGATCGAGAATCGGAGGCACTGCTCGCGGAACTTTCCTCTTCCTCGAGGCCATAACCCAACCACACAATAGCATCTTCCGGCAGTTCATCGAGAAATGGGGATGGTTCAAGCTCTCCCATCGGCCTGATGCTCATGTAACGCGGGAAAGTTATGTAAACCTCCTCTTTGGCCCTTGTAATCGCCACGTGAAGGAGTCTCCTTTCCTCTTCTACCTGCTCCTGAGACGTGAAAGAGCGATAATGTGGAAACACGGAATCCACCACGCCGATTATGATAACCACCGGGAATTCGAGACCTTTTGCCGTGTGGACGGTCATCAGGCTGACCACGCCGGCATTCTCATCCCATTCATCAATGTCCGTTTTGAGGGATACAGCTGAGAGATAGGACTCAAGCGACCCGTCTTCATTCTCCTCAACGAAAGATTTTATCGAGCCGAGAAGTTCCATGACGTTCTCCCGCCGGCTCTCGACCTCGGATTCGGTCTGTGCGCTCCTGTTGAGATACTCGAAATAGTCTGTCTCCTCGACAACAACCTTCGCGATCTGGTAAGCATCCATTGTGGATGCCAATTCTCTGAACCTCTCAATCGTCTGGACAAAGTTCCTGAGTCTGTTGATGGTCAAAGGCCTCAACATCTTCTGCTCGATCGACAGGAGGATTGCGTTAAAAAACGATATACCATTGTGTTCCGAAAAGTCCTGGATGAACTTGACCGTCCTCATCCCGATCCCGCGGGGCGGCACATTCAGTATCCTCCTGAGCGAGACAGTGTCCTCCGGATTTACGATCAGCTTGAGGTAGGCGAGGATGTCCTTGATTTCTTTTCTTTCGTAAAATTTCATCCCTCCCACCACCGTGTAAGGGATGTTCCTTGCACGCAATGCCTGCTCGATTGCGCGGCTCTGGGCGTTCGTGCGGTAAAGGATCAAAAAATGGGAATAAGGGCGGCCGCTTTTGACGATGATCTCTGCCACCCTTCTGGCCTCATCGTCTTCGTCCCGACATTCGATTATCGGTATCTTTTTTCCCACAGGGTTTTCCGTCCACAAAGTCTTGCCCTTGCGGAGCACGTTGTGTGAGACCAGAGTCGATGCCGCCTTCAGTATCGTCTGAGTTGATCGGTAATTTTGTTCCAGCCTGATGACGGTGGTATTCGGGAAATCCCGCTCGAAATCGAGGATGTTGTTGATATCAGCGCCCCGAAAGCCGTAGATGGCCTGATCCTCGTCCCCCACGACGAAGATGTTGCCGTGCACCTGTGACAGGTGTTTCAGAATGACATATTGTGAGCGGTTGGTGTCCTGATATTCGTCAACGTGAATGTATTTGAACCGCTTGGAATAACTTTTTGCCACATCCGGAAACTTCTCAAATAGCTCAATAGTTTTGAGCAGGATATCATCGAAGTCGAGGGCGTTAGCATCCTTTAGAGCTTCCTGATACCTCTGAAACAGCTTAGCTTCAATATCGTTTTCCGGGACATAGCGTCCGTTTTTGAAACGGCTGATCTTGGACGCCATGCTGCGGGGGTTTTCCGACCAGCCCCGCCCCATCAGCGACTTGAGCAGAGTTGCCTGATCCGTTCGGTCGTAAATTGTAAAATTTCGATTGTAACCTAAAAGGTCGATGTGCCACCGAAGTATCCGGACGCAGATCGAGTGGAACGTGCCCATCCATAGGCCTCTCGGCTCGCCGTTGAGCAGGTTTGCAATACGTCTTTTCATCTGTTCAGCAGCTTTGTTGGTGAATGTCATGGCGAGAATTCGATATGGTGAGACGCCTTTGACCCCGATCAGGTATGCGATCCTGTAGGTCAGCACACGCGTTTTGCCCGACCCTGCGCCGGCGATGACAAGAACCGGCCCCTCTGTCGTGAGAACCGCCTGACGTTGAGCATCGTTGAGCTGTGAGAGCAGTTTTTTCTCGTCTATGTGGAAGAAAAGTTCGTCGAACATGGCTGGAAAGGGTAAAGCCCACATTCGGGAAGGTCAACGGGCCGAATTGGCCGTTAAAACCTCCCGGTTTAAAAGATGAAATCGCTCCGAAATGCCGTTCTTATCGCTCTCATCGCCGCAGGTCAAAGGGGCCCAACCTGCCGAATGGCAAATGTCCTCTCATCGAGGAGATGTTTAAAACAGGGGTTCAATTTTCGAGCATTCCCGCCTGGAAGCTGGCGGCAAGGGATAAGCTTTTCCCACTGAGATCGGGCAATTCGGTTATAATTAAACCGCTATGAAGTCATGGAGTCAGCGTGAAATAACCATTGTTGCGGTCATGGGTGTCGCAGTTGCCATATTCTGGATGGCATGGACGCTCATTTACGAGACACTTTCGCCGCTCCTGAGACCCTTTGCGCTGAATTACTTTCTGGCTGGCATGTGGTATCTTGGCGGGACACTGGCAGCCTACATCATCCGAAAGCCCGGTGCCGCAGTGTTCGGAGAACTCATGGCCGCAGCTGTTGAGATGACCTTAACCCACTGGGGATTCCTTGCCCTCATCTGGGGGTTGGCGCAGGGGCTGGCGGCCGAACTGGTTTTCCTTTTGACGGGCTACAACAGATGGGACAAGTTCACGATGATGGTGGCCGGTGCGCTTTCCGGCATAGCCGCTTACATCCTTGACTACTTTTTTTACAAATACAGCGGCTTCACGGGGTGGTATATCACGGCGGGGGTGATCTTTTCCGCGGTGGGCGGTGCCCTGGGAAGTGGACTGCTTGCAGTCATCATAGGCAGGGCGCTGATTCCAACGGGCGCACTGGAAGGACTTAAAATTCGGGAGAAGGATTGACATGATGGAATTGATTTTGATGGGGGTAATTTCAACAAAATCCCTGTCACCGGTTGATATTGCACTCGAAAGGCTGAAAACGTTTGGACTTTCGGATTCTGACACGGCTATCGTAGTAGTTGTGTCGGAACAGAGGCTCTATCTCGTTCGCGGAGATGGCGATGTGATACGGAGTTATCCTGTGTCCACGTCAAAGTTCGGCATAGGCAACAGGTTCGGCAGTTACAAAACTCCAGTCGGGGCACACAGGATATGGTGCAAAGTTGGCGACGGCGCACTTTACGGGGAGATTATCAGACATCGGAAGCCCACCGGACGGATAGCTCACATCAGGACGGATACGCTCGAAAGCGGCCACGACTACATCACGACGAGGGAGATGTGCCTCGAAGGGCTTGAGGAGGGCGTGAACAAAGGCGATAGCGTCGATTCAAAGATTCGCGCCATTTACATCCACGGGACAGCCGACGAGGGACGCGTCGGAAGGATGGCATCCTATGGGTGCATCAGGATGAGAAACCGTGATGTGATAGAACTTTACGACCTTGTCCATGTGGGAACGCTGGTTTACATAATCGGCGATAGGAAACTGGAAGGAGCAGACGACTGATGAGCAGCCCAAAAATCAGGATCGGCATAATTCAGGACAAACCGGGGATAAGTTTCCGACCACTCGGCCCGGCAGCCCTTTATGACCTTTCCGGGAATCGCATCAGGAAGCTGGAGCCGAAAAGGACAGTCAAAGTCTATGCCAGCGAGCCCCCGGAACCCGGCAGGTGGCTGGTTTTTCTCAAAGAGTTCAAAAACGAAGCCGAAGCGCAGGAACTCGCCCGCAAATTGAAGGAGCGAGGATTCCTTTCAGGTGTGCGCGAGGTCGGCAAACAGGTTGTCCATGACGGACAGATCATTTCCGACAACCGGGCGTTCTGGGTATTCGTGGAGAAAGGTAACGAACTTGAAGCCGTCATGACCAAAGAGGAGCTGGAACGGGAAGGATTCATGCCCTGGGTCAGATACGAGCAGTTCTACCGTCCCCGCGGCAGGCTGACCGTCGTAATTGATGGCCAACAGTTCGATGTCCCTGCCGGGATAAAAGTCGTTCCTTCGGAGGAAGATGGCCTTATTGAGGTTGATGGGGTAATTGTGGGCATCGGTTTCCACTGGCAACACGAGGAACCCCAATCTTTCAGGGGAAACATGGAGTTCCTTGTCGGCAAAAAAGGCGGCGTCACGGCCGTCAATGAGGTTTCCGTTGACGAATACCTTTTCAGCGTCAATTCATCGGAAATGGTCAATGCGATGCATATCGAACTCCTCAAGGCCCAGACAGTTGTGGCAAGGGGCACCGTATTCGCCACCATCGGAAGGCACCATTACGATGATCCATTCGACCTCTGCGCCGATGACCACTGTCAGGTATATCGTGGCACAACCCGTGAGCGCGAGAACTCCATCAGGGCTGTCGTTGAGACCGACGGTGAAGTCCTGACTTACAACGGCGAGGTGTGCGACACCCGTTTTGCCAAAGTCTGCGGCGGGATTTCTGAATCCTACGAGTCCGTCTGGGGCGAGAAGCATGTCCCTTATCTCATCCCGATAGTCGATGCGCCGGAAGGCACAGAGGTGGTTTTCCCGGCCGACACCGAGGAAAAAGCGAGGCAGTTCATAGACTCCCGCCCTGAGGCCTTCTGCAACCTCGACTCGCCGGATGTTCCGCTTTACATCGGCTACGCACGAAAATATTTCCGCTGGGAGTTCACCTATCAGCGGGAAGAACTTGAGGAGATCATCAGGAAAAAGCTTAAGGTTGATATCGGCACGCTGTTAGACCTCGTCCCGTTGTCCCGCGGGGCATCCGCGAGGATCGAGAAGCTCAAGATCGTGGGCTCGAAACAGGAACTTGTCATATCCCCGGAACTCAGGATCAGGCAGGCGCTGTCCGAGACTACGCTCTACTCATCGGCATTCTACCCGATAATTGAACGTGACAGCGATGGCATCCCCACGAAGATAACGCTCAGGGGAGCTGGATGGGGCCATGGTGTCGGCATGTGCCAGATCGGGGCGGCTATGATGGCAGAAAAAGGCTACGATTACAGAGAAATCCTGTTTCACTATTACCCCAACACTCAGCTGACAAAGATTTACACCGGAGATGGCTGGAAAGAGCCGCTCGGTAAGGAATACAAGTTCTGTTTTGAAGCCTTGAACTGTTACGATGTGCTGGAATGTCCTTTTTACCTCGAACGCGAGCAAAAAGGCTATGGCAACAGGTGCTGGGAGGTCCTTGGCACACACTGTTTCGGACAGATTCAGGACACATGGGAAAAGAAACGAGAGATATGCTCTAAGTGTTGGTTCTATAAACAGATGGGGGAGCCGCCCATCCCATCGGAATGACAGTGAGCGCTATATCTCAGTCGCTTAACTTTCTGTTATTCGGAATCTCACTGGTCTTTGTAGCAATATTCGCAGCTTATGAAATCGCATACGTAACGATAGACCGGCGCAGGCTTGTGCTCTGGTTCCCGGGCAAGATGGGCCATGTGCTCATGGAATATCCCGAAAGGATACTCACGGCGGACCTTATCGGAACGAACATCGCATCCGTGTCAGCGGCAATTTTTCTGACCAAATGGTTCATGGAACTCATGGACAGCGAATGGGCTGTTGGATTTGCAGGTATCGGTGCAACAGCCACAATCGTGCTTTTCGGCGAGATATTGCCTAAAAATTTCGCGAGAGGGCATAGAGAACTCGTTGTCAAGAAGATTTCTCCGTTGATCTACGGAATTTACACCGCGAGCCTTTTTTTCATAGTGCCCCTTGAGTCAATGCTGAGGCGCTACCTGATCAAGAAAGAATCTCGCGGTGAACTGAAAGATAGGGGTAAACATGAGATCGAAAACCTGATCATACACGGAAGAGAACGGGGCGTAATATCCGAGGAAGAGGCCATGATGCTCAGCACAGCGCTTTATTTCTATGAAAATAAGGCTGACAGGTTTATCACGCCGATAAAGACTGTCCCGGCGATGCCCATATCGAGCAGTCTGGACGAATTCATCAAGACTGCAAGGGAAAATGAGGAATCGTGGATAATCGTCTACGGGAAAAAGCTGGACGACATACTCGGATACGTTAAACTGAGGGAATTGCTTTACCTCAAGGCCAGCATGGAGGTAGAGGGCAGGGAGGCGAAGATCGACGATGTGATTGTATCGCCCGTTTTCGTTTACAAAGAATGGCCGATAAAGCGCATAATTTACGCCCTCAAAGAGGCCGACAGAGAACTGGCAATTGTCCTCGATGAATACGGCAGTATTGCCGGCGTGATAGAAAGGGAAAAGATATTCTCGGAACTCCTGGACGCCCTTTACAACTACGAAATCGAACGGATAGAACACAGCAGGGAGGAAATTATTCGTGTTGATGGTGATACGCCGCTTGAGACCCTGCGGGAGATGGGGATCAACATCCCATCTGAGGAAGAGCACAGCGTGGTCAGCGGGCTGATACTCTCTTATCTGATGGGCAAAGAGGGGAAGGAAGGCTCCCAGATGCCCAGAGAAAACGCCAGTGTGACCATTGGCGACTACGTCTTCATCGTGGAGGAGGTGGACGAATCGGGTGTCATCAAGAAAGTCCTGATAAAAAAGAAAGGCGGCGATATGCATGGAAAAGAAACTGTTTGAAATCACCAAAAAGCTGCTTAAATCTGGGGATCCCAGACGAGCGGCAGCTTTTCTGGCACAGAAACACCCTGAGGATGTCGCTGACGTCCTCGAAAGGCTGGACAGGGAGGATCGGATTGCTGTGTTCAAATACCTCCCGGTGGAAATGCAGGCGGAGGTGTTGCTCAGGTTCGACGAGAATGTTCTCGACGAGATCCTCCAGCTGTTGTCCCACAGAGACATTTCGGATCTGGTTGGAGAGCTGGATGTAGACGATGCTGTTGACCTGATACAGGAGCTCGAGCCGGATGAACGCCACAAAGTCCTGTCACAAGTGCCGGAAACAGAGAGACGGGAAGTCGAGGAACTACTGAAATACCCCGAAAACACGGCCGGCGGCCTTATGACCACAGAGTTCGTTTCCATGAACGGGGAGCAGACCGTTGAAGAGGCACTCAAGCGGCTAAAAAGCGAACCCGACATCGATGAAGGTCTCCTATCGCAGATTTTTGTGACTGACAACGAGGGTAAGCTCAAGGGCGTGGTTTCCATTGGAGAACTCCTGAAGTCGCCTGCAGAAAACCGTCTGGGCGACATGGCAAAACCTGTCCAATCGGTTCCCGTGACAATGGATCAGGAAGATGTAGCGAGGATGGTGGAGAAATACGACCTCCTGAGCGTCCCGGTAGTCGATGAACACGGCAGGCTGGTGGGTGTCATCACCATCGATGACCTTATTGACGTGATCGAGGAAGAGGCCTCCGAAGACATCGCGAAGTTTGGAGGTCTGGGCGAGACGGAATCCATCTTCACACCTCCTCAGATCGCGGCTCGGCGCAGGCTTCCGTGGCTTTTGATAAACCTCCTTACGGCTTTTCTTGCAGCTGGTGTGGTGAATCTGTTCAAATCAACGGTTTCAACCGTTGTTTACCTTGCCGTTTTTATGCCGATAGTGGCCGGGATGGGTGGGAACGCCGGCACGCAGGCACTCGCCGTCACCATAAGGAGCATCGCACTCGGCGAAGTGATGTTGAGTGACGTCAAAAAAGTGCTTCTGAAGGAGATTTTGGTCGGAGTGATCACCGGTGCCGTTGTGGGATTTATAACTGGCCTTATAGCTTACATCTGGGTTGGGCAGTGGTTTTTCGGCGTTCTGGTCTTTGTGGCATTGCTCGGCAATATGATTGTGGCCTGCATGGTGGGATTTTTGATACCCCTCGCGCTAAAAGCCTTAAAAATGGATCCTGCACTCGCCTCGGGCGTCATCGTTACGACTTTCACTGATGTCACGGGATTTATGCTGCTGTTAGGTCTCGCAACCATTTTCATAAAATACTTAACTCATTGATTTGATGAAGCTTCGAGTGGGGAATGTCCCCGCAGATATTCGTCGGCACGCATGGCGCGCCGACCTGATGGCATGATCTCCAGAATCTCGACACCGCCGCCCCTTGCGGCAACCACCAGCCGCTTTTTATCGATGATGTGAACCCTGCCAGGAGTTCCCCAATCGCCTTCCACAAAACGCGCCCTCAAAGGCTTAACGTAGTTGCCATCGAAATATGTCCGTGCGCCGGGACGGGGTGAAAGGGCGTTTATCTTGCAAGCGATGGACATGGCAGAGGAATTCCAGTCGATCCAGAGTTCGTCCTTCGTTATTTTGGGGGCATAACTGACGCCACGTGACGGCTGCGGCTTCGGTGTCAGTTTGTCAAATTCGTTGATGGCTCTCAGGATAAGCCTTGTGCCGATCTCCGCCAGACGGACGGCAAGCTCACCCCGTGTTTCTGTCTCGCTGATCCTCGTGGCTTCCTGAAGGAGGATCGGCCCGGTGTCTATCCCGGTGTCCATCACCATCACCGTGACGCCGGTTCTCCTCTCGCAGGCCATCATGGCCCGTTCCATCGGAGCGGCTCCCCTGTAAGCCGGCAGCAGCGATGGGTGGATGTTCAACGGAGCCTTCGACGGGACATCGAGCAACCGCTTCGATATGATTTTCCCGTAGTCCGTGAGCACAAAAAAATCCGGTTTGATGGCCTTTATCGCCTCGAACCCCGCGGAACGGTTGGGCGATTCAGGGGTTATGACCCTCATGCCGCTTTCGGATGCCAGCACTTTGACCGGTGTGGGACGCGGCTTTCTGCCGCGACCTCCGGGCTTGTCTGGGGCGGTGACGACGAGCTCTATCCTGACGCCTTTCTCGATGAGGTTTTTCAGAATGAGGAAAGCAAAATCGCCACTACCAAAGAAAACGATCCTATGAGGTTCTTCCACTTCGCATGCTCCTCTTCCACTTCGCGATGGCGATGCGGCGCTCATCCTCAGGGATTCGATCGACGAACAGCACGCCGTCCAGATGATCGATCTCGTGCAGGATAACCCGTGCGTAGAGGCCGCCGGCCTCGATCTCCACCTCACGGACGTCCCCGTTGGGCAGGAGTTCTAGCGCTTGAACGACCACTTTCTCCGGACGCAACACGTTCCAGTAAAGCCCCGGAATCGATAGGCAGCCTTCCTCCATTGCCGTTCTGCCTTCCACGTATTTGATGACCGGATTTATCAGAACCTGAACGCCCCTGCCCCGCTCAAGATATTCGAGGTCGATGGTGATGACACGAATGTTTTTGCCAACCTGAGGGGCAGCCAGCCCGATCCCATGAGACCTGACCATGAAATGGCCCATGCGCCGGGAAAAGTCCACCAGCTCACCGGTGATATCCTCAATGGGTGCACTGACCTTGCGGAGCACGGGGTCGCCGTAAATCCTTATGGAAAGGTCATCCATAATCCTTATTGTCCCTCCCGATTCTCGTTTTTCAGGAGGGCCACTACGGCCATTTTATCGAGCTTGATGACGCTCTGCCCCGTCTTTATGGATATCGTGTCGTTGTCCACCCGCGTGATTGTGCCGATGATGCCGCCGCTGGTGCGAACACGATCGCCCTTCTTAAGGGATTTCAGCATTTCCAGATGTTTTTTCTTCTGCTTCTTCTCCGGCACCACAATCAGGAAGTAGAAAATCAGGAAAAATACTGCGAAAGGCAACAGGAGTCCCCAGAGCGATCCACTACCTCCCTGCGGTGCATTCTGTGCCATAAGGGCAACAGGTGTAAGTGCAAGCATCAGTATCTTGAGAAACTTCATGATTATCCTCCTCTGAAGTTTAAATTGGGCTTTTATTATACCCGTTCCCAATCGATTATGGAATTCCGGGACGGAGCATTCTGCCCGCCAGGAGATCCGGCCGATTCAATTGCAATCCAGTATAATTTTCACCAACTAGGAGGAAACCATGAAAAAACTTATAAAAAGCAGATTTATAGTGCCCAAAAAGGGAACCATCATTGAAGAAGGCGGTGTGCTTGTCGAGGATGCTCACATCAAAGGGATTTACGAGTGTCCGCCGCCCGAAGGTCTTGAATACGACGAACTGATCGACCTTGGAAACTCCATATTGACGCCCGGCTTTGTCAATGCTCACACCCACTCGGCTATGGTGCTCTTTCGCGGCCTGGCCGATGACCTGCCGCTCATGGAGTGGCTTCTGCAACATATCTGGCCTATGGAAAAAACGTTCGTCAACGAGGAATTCATCCGTGTCGGCGTTGAGCTTGCCCTTGTCGAGATGATACGCTCCGGGACGGTAGCATTCGCCGACATGTATTTCTATCAGGAGGTTGCAGCGGAAGTGACCAAAAAAGCTGGTCTCAGGGCCGTGCTTGGCGAGGCGATCATCGATTTTCCCACACCACAGTTCGATAACCCTGATGACACGTTGAAATTCACTAGAGAGTTCATCGGGCAATACAAAGATGACGAATTGATTTACCCAACTATCGCTCCACATGCCCCTTATTCATGCAGCGAAAACCTGTTGCGCAAGACAAAAGAGCTGGCCGACGAATACGAGGTGCCTGTGCTTATCCACGTTGCCGAGACTCAGGATGAGGTCAACCAGTTGCTGGACAGATACGGAAAGACCCCTGTCAGGTTTCTTGCGGATATTGATTTCCTCGATAAAAACGTTGTCTGTGCCCATGTTGTCTGGCTCGATGATGAGGAAATCAGAATAATGGTTGAGCGTGGCGCTGGTGGCACTCATCAGCCTTCGAGCAACCTGAAGCTGGCATCCGGCATAGCGCCTATCCACAGGTATCTTAAGGCTGGCATGAAGGTCGCCCTTGGCACGGACGGTGCAGCGTCGAACAACGACCTCGACATGGTCAACGAGATGCACATAGCCGCACTTCTTCAGAAGGTGAAAGAGATGGATCCGACTGCTCTGCCGGCATGGGACGCCTTCCACATCGCCACTCAGGGCGGCGCCGAGGTCATCGGGCTGGGCGACAGGATCGGAACGCTTGAAGAGGGCAAATATGCCGATATGATAGCCTTCAACCTGGATGCACCGCACCTGACCCCCATCTACAACCCGATTTCGCATCTGGTCTATGCGGCAAAAAGCACCGACATCCACTTCGTCATGGTCGGCGGGAAGGTCATCATGGAGGACGGCGTGATCAAAACTATCGATGAAGAAAGGGCAATTGCGAGGGCAAGGGAATTCTCTCAAAAGATCATCGAAAAAAGGGCAGGAATAGCGTAGGAGAAGCGCCTCTCAGCCGAGCATCCTGACGATTTCTTCTGCTTCCTGGCCAAGGGGGTTGAAGTATATCCACCTCTCGCTCAGGTTGTGAGGGTTGAAATCGAAGGAAATATCTAATCTCTCATCGGGCAGATAGGCAAAGCCTTTGTCCGCCCATTCGATGACGATTATCGCATTTTGATCCTCAAGTATTTCCGTAAGGCCGAGGTGGAATACCTCTTCCTCCTCAGCGATGCGATAGAGGTCGATGTGGTAGAGGACACATCTGCCCTCATAGCGGTTGATCAACGTGAAAGTGGGGCTGCGGACCTTGTCGATTCCCAATCCCCTTGCGATTCCCCTGACAAAAGTTGTTTTGCCCGATCCTAATTCGCCGTAAAGCGAAATGACAAATGGCGGAGTGAGGATTTTACCGAGAGTTTCACCGATCGCTTCTGTCTCTAAGGCAGACCTACTAAGAATTCGTAATTCCATTCCACAGCTTCTCCTGCAAGGTAAAATGATCCAGTAACGACCATAATGCTTTTGTTATCTGTTGTCTTCTCATAGAGTATTGCATCATCGAAGGCCCTGTCAAAGGCCGTTCTAGCTTTCGGCTCGGTCTCCATCCTTTTGAAGTAATCCCGCTTGTGTTCGTGCCCTAATTTTACCAAAATCCCCTGTGCAGCCTCAAGCAGTCGATTGGGGGTCTCAGCCCTCGATATGCCGGAACTTGTAAAGTAAATCTTCTCAAGCTTCAGGCCCGATTTGAAGATGGACTCAATCATCGCATGATAATCTTTATCCTCATTGCTGCCAAAGACCAGAAAGAGGCCATATTTGCCATTCGGAGCGGCCATCTTGTCGATGTATTCCTTCAAGGCGCCAAGGAATTCCCGGATCGCAAAGTCGTTATGCGCACCATCCACTATCATGAGCGGATCGTATTTCCTGACGATCTGGAACCTTCCGGGCATGTGCTCCGATGTCAATTTGTCGGTTCCTGAGGGATTCTTGCCGGTTTTTCGGGGGATATCGAGCACATAGGCTGCAAGCATGGCAAGGGATGCGTTATGGGCCTGATACCTGCCGGCAAGCCCGGTTTTAAGTTCCATCGTTTTATTGTGACGGGGGGGCTCGAACTGAAATTTTGTCCCGGGGATTATCCCATCGGGAGAAAGCGGGAAAAGTCCGGAATAATTGAATCTTGCCGGGTAAAGCTTGACACGTTTTTTGAGGATCTTGGTGGGTATTGCAGTGTTCTTTATGGCTTCAAGGGTCTCCTCAACGCCTTCCTGATAATTCTCATCCGAATAAAGGAACCCTATATGGAAATTGAGTTCCCGATCGGAATTCAGCAGGCGCTCGAGCTTGTTCATCAGCCCCTTTATGACCACCGTGCGGGGACGAACAGGGGCCTTCTTGAAGGTAGAAGTGAGTTCCTCACCGATCTGCTCGCCCAGAACCACTCTTATCAGCGGGAAATCCCTGCGTTTTTTGATAACGTCCACTTTCTGCTCCACGATACTGGCAAGATCAGGGCCGAGAATGTGGACATGGTCGTAGCTTATGGGCGTGATCACCGTCAGCACCTGCTCCACAACGTTGGTGGCATCGTATTTTCCACCCAGCCCGGCCTCTATGACACTGTAATCCACGCCCTGATCGTTGAAATAGAGAAAAGCGATTGCGGTCAGAAGCTCGAAATACGTTCTCATGCCCCCTTTTTTGGGCATAAACCTGTGGATCCTCGAAATGTAAGTGGCAAACTCATCGCCGGCGATCTCCTCAAACAGGAGTTTTCCCTTGTCCATTTTCACGATTTTGATCCTCTCGACCGGCTGGCGCAGGTGTGGCGAAGTATAGAGTCCCACTTTGTAGCCGTAGCTGGCGAGGATAGCGGCGAGATGGGCGGCGGTTGAGCCCTTTCCTTTGGTTCCCACCACAAGGATGGGGTTCTTCAACTTGAGGTGCGGATTCTCTATTTTTGCAAGGAAATCCCTGAATTCGTTGAGGTCAGGCGGCACTTTTGGCATGCTTTTCCGCTCGTAATTGACCAGTTTGTTAATGTATTCCAGCGCTTCCTCGTAGTTCATCGTCGATATCTGCATGTGGGCACGGCGGTAGCTCTCCCTCAACCTATCGGCCAGCGCCATCGCTGTTCTCCTCGCTGCCGCAGAACCGGCATTGTATTCGTATGCACGGCCCGCCGATGTGTCTATGGCCAGTTTTCGCCCGTCGAAATCGATGGCTGAGATGCTGTCGAATGGAATCATCAGAAAGCTGTTGCTCTCCTCAAAGGCGTAATATCGCACGTTGACCATCATGTTGCGGAAGATGTTGATCGCCGTCGTCGTGAGGTAGCAGATGTCGAAATTGACCTGCTCCTTGGCTAAGCTTAAAAATGGGTTAGATTCCCCCTCAAACATCGTGAGCTCAAATATCTCACTTTCCGCCTTATCCCTTTTTAGAAAATCCGCAAGCTGAAGTATCTTTTCTTTACCATGTTCCTTGAAACGGTCAAGCAGTTCAACGAAAACTATCTTTGAGACGGCCTTGTTGAGGATGGTGATGTCGATTATCCACAGGGCAATTCCCAGAAACAGGGCTATCCAGACGGCAATGAGCACGGAGAAGTTACCTTTGAACCACAGAGGAGCAGAGACGAGGGAGAGCAGAACCATCGACTGAGAAAAGATTACATAAGGTGCCCCCCAGACGAAAGTGTGCCGTGGGCCGGGAGCAACAGCGAAGGTCTTTACAGCATAGCTACCGGGGTCACCCTCCTCTTTCTCGTTCTTCTCATTTAACTTTTTGTATTTCGCCGGCAGTTGTTTGTCCTTCAGGGGGGCAATTATGACCGGATGGCCATCCTTTGAATACTCGACAAGAAAATTCACGGGTTTTTGCTGAGCCACGTTGACCAATCTGTTACTTTTGCCATGGAGGACAACCGATTTCCAGAGAAAATTAGCGTGCTGTGCTATATCGGAATAAGCCATAGAAATTAAAGCAGTCTCCATGGAAGCGGTCAACCCGGCAATCAGGTATTCCCAGAAATTCCTCGAATTTAGCAACGTCCGAATCGAAAGCTGGAAAAACAGCTTTAATGCGCTCTCTCTTGATACGATTTCCTCATCGTAAAACGGCTTAATCAGATCGGGGAGAACATGGGAAGCCCAGCGACCGATCAAAATAGCAAGGGCGAGCAATAGAACTGAGAGGCCAATGCTGAGCAACAGGGCCCAGATATGTTCCTTTTTCCCTCCAAAGTTGCCAAGCAGTTTGTATTTCCTGAGAACTATCCCGATATGCCTGCTGCCGAACTCGGTAAAGGCGGATATTGCCAGCACAGGCACCGGTGCCCATATCACCAATAAGAACAGTAAATGGCCTATAAAATTAAGGATCTTCCATAACATAGCTAACATAGCTTACTCCAGACTTTCCAGAAGCCCACGAACTGATTTCACCACGATGTCGGGTTTCAGGTTCTCAGGCAGGTCATTCAGGGCATCCGGTGAGGTAACTCCGCTCAGGACAAGGACTGCTCTGGCTCCGATGTTCCTCGCGAGTGCCACATCAGTTTCAGGTCGGTCTCCGATGACGTAAAGCTCATCCGGCGTGGGCGAACCCAGTTTTTCGATGGCAATCCGGCCGATGAAAGGATTGGGTTTGCCGATCACCACGGGCGTCACCCCGGTGGCGTATTCGACCGCCCTGACGATCGCCCCGGCACCGGGCATCGGCCCATCCTCCGAGGGCATTGTCCTGTCGCTGTTGGAAGCGACGAATCTCGCATTTTCCATCAGAATCGCCCTTATGGCCTCCCTGATTTTCTCGTAAGTGCATTTTCGATCGAGGCCTATAACCACAAACTCGGCTCCCCTGTGGTCGGGCAGAATCTCCCATCCTATGTCTTCGAGCGCACTTCTAAGCCCGTTTTCCCCGATCACATAGACCCTGTGTCCACGGCCGAAGTTATGCTCAAGATAGAGTGCCGTTGCGAGCGCCGAGGTCAG
>JAMOPK010000054.1 GCA_027064565.1 Caldifarciminota bacterium
CAACCCGACCGTTGAAGGGGACATAACGGCGCATTACCTTGCTGATCTGCTTGCGCCGCTCGGAGTTAAAATCACCCGGATAGCGCGTGGCCTGCCCACAGGAAGCGACCTTGCACTGGCGGACGAAACGACCCTGAAGGAAGCCATCGAAAAGAGGACGGAGTTGAAATAGGGATCAGCCCTTGATGGCGCCGACCGTCAATCCTTTTGTCATGTGTTTTCCGAAGGCAAAGAACACGACTATCATCGGGATGGCCGCTATCGCGGCGCCAGCCATAAGTATCCCGTAATCCGTTACATACTGGTCCTGAAGTGTTGAAAGCCCGACCTGAAGCGTGAATTTCGCCGGCGAATTCAACACGATCAGGGGCCACAGAAAGGAGTTCCAGTTCGCAACAAAGATGAAAATGCCGAGCACGGCTAATGCCGGGCCGGTTAGCGGCAGGATGATTCTGGTGAATGTCAGGAACTCCGATGCTCCGTCGATTCGAGCCGCATCTAAAAGTTCGGAGGGCAGGCTCGATATGTATTGCCTCATCATGAAAATGCCGAACGCACCGACCAGTTGAGGCAGGATTATCGCAAGGTGGGAGTCTATCAGATGCGCCTTGCTCAGGATCAGGAAGGTCGGAACCAGCGTTACCTGAGGTGGGATCATCATGGTGCCGATGATGGCGGCGAATATCCATTTTCTGCCCGGAAAATCCTTTTTGGCCAGCACGTAACCGCCAAGTGCATCAAAAAACAGTTGTAGAAGCGTCACGGACGCTGCGATGTAAAAACTATTAACGAACCACCTGATTATTTGCCCCCGCGAGAACAATTCTTGGAAATTAGCCAGTGATATATTGCTCAGCCTTATGATCGGCGGTATCCGCATAAGGAAATCCTGAGGCGTCAGGGCCGATATAAAAAGCCAGACGAGCGGCATGAGCGAGAATATCGCCCAGAGTGTCAGAACTGCGTAAGCGATGAAAACGAAGATGATCCGCAAGGTTCTGCCGTTCATTTACGCCCCAGAAAGTAAACTATAAGGTTCACGACAAGGGTCAGGACAATTGACAGGAGTATCGACGTCGCAATCGGCACGTAAACCTTGACGTTTTCTCGCTCGTAGATGATGTCCCCCGGCAATCTGCCCAGCGGTAATTTCCCGAGCAGAATGAAGATAACCCCAACCACCACAAGGATAAGCCCCACAAAAATCAGCATATTTCCAATTCTGATCATAGTGCTGATAGGATAAATTGAGTTACCCTGCCAATCAAGGCAGTCGGGCGCTTGTTTTGAAAGCCGTTCTGGTCTAAGATACGGCCTAAAACTTATCCGGAGGGCATTATGGATGTCCTGAGCACTTTTAAAACAGCCACAATTGGACTAAGAGCCAACAGAATGAGGTCGATACTGACCACATTGGGCGTCATTATCGGCGTGACAACCGTTATTTCCATGATGTCCATAATCGAGGGCATCAACAATTACACCTACAAACTGTTCGGCAACATCGGTTCCAACGTGATTTACGTTCAAAAATACAAATGGCAGCTGTTCGTTGGCGGGAGCAACAGGGGCAGATGGCGCGAAATTATGAGGCGGCCGGATCTAACCGTGGAAGACGCAAAGGCGATATCCAAACTTCCGTCCGTTGATCTTGTAGCGGCTTATCGGACGATGCCGGATACAAAACTAAAGCGAGGCACCCATGTCCTTGAACAGAGCAAAGTTGAAGGGGCTACTCCCGGTATACTTGAGATTTCTGGCTATACCCTTGCCGACGGCAGGCCCCTTGTGGAACAGGACGAGAATTTCCGCAGGCGGGTCTGCATAATCGGCCAGTATCAGGTGGAAAACCTGTTTGATCCCGGAGAGAACCCTATCGGTCAAAACATCCAGATCGGCGACCAGAAATTCACGGTTGTCGGTGTGGTTGCCGAACGCGGCCAGCTTCTGGGCAACAATCTGGATGACATAGTGATAGTTCCCCTTTCAACCGCTGAGAAATACCTGCTCGGCAGCCGGAGGCGCGGGATGCGCACGTGGTTTTCACTCAGCATAATTGCCAGAGTGGCCAAAGGTTACACTATAGATGAAGCGATGCGTCAGATCAGGATGCTTTTACGTGAGAGGCGCGGCCTCAGGTTCGATGAGGAGGATAACTTCGGGTTGAACACGCAGGAGATGCTGCTTTCCACTTACAAAAAACTGACTTCGGGCATCTTCCTCGCCATGATCGGCATAGCCTCGCTTGCACTTCTGGTTGGAGGGATCGGAATAATGAACATCATGCTGGTCTCCGTCACCGAAAGGACACGGGAAATAGGTCTGAGGATGGCGGTGGGGGCAAAGAGGAAGGAGATACTTGCCCAGTTTCTCCTTGAAGCAATTATCCTGACCTCCATCGGCGGATTGATAGGTGTGGTCTTCGGGTTCCTGCTCGGCCAGCTCGTGGCAAAACTCACCCCTTTGCCATCTCACACCCCACTCTGGAGTGTCTTTTTGGGACTCGGTTTTTCCGTGGCAGTGGGCCTTTTCTTTGGCATCTATCCCGCCCGGAAGGCGGCACGGCTTAATCCGATAGAAGCCCTGCGATACGAGTGAGCATGAGGAATTGTGAAAAAACAGCCATTGGATAAGTTTGCGGGCATAAAAAGCTACTCTTTGGAAGTTATATCCTAATAGTTAGGTCTAAATTTCTAAATGTTACAGGGAAACTTTTCAAACTTTCTTTGCCAAAAAGTATAAAATGCTATTTTTCATTTGACTTTCGTTGAAAAAGGCAATTATAATTCGCTGAGAATGGGAAATGACTGATGAATTCAAGCTTAAAGAGGAGGTCTTTGAAAATTCCCTCCGAATTGCTGCCGAAAAACACAGGCGGTTATGGATTAAGGTTGAGCTTGATGGCGGCGAAGAGGGAAATTTATGGATTGAAAACGGTAGAATTTTGCATACCGTTGTGGGAAGACTTCCCGGCATTGAGGCTTTTAGAACGATAGTCAGTTCACGATACGTTAAAATCTTGAGTTTTAGTGGGTAGCGATAAGGAAATACCTTTGAGTGTGAATATTGCTTTGAATGAAGCTCTAAAAAGTTATAAATCGAGAGAATTCGGAGAAGAAAAACAAAAAGGAGGGGTTTGCAATGATGAACAACCTGAACGATATAGTTAAAAAACTAAAATCTGATATACCCAGTTGTCTTGGGGTTGGAGTTTTTCATATAACAGAAGGATTAATGCTCTCTGCTGCCACTGATCTGCCGGACTACGACCCGGATGCGGCAGGGGCAGCATATTCGACCATGATGATTTCGATTCAAAAAGCGCTATTGATAAGGGGTGAGAAACTCTACATTAACATCAGGGACGTCCTTGTGGAGACTGAGGATAAGTATCTTTATGTCAAGGTGCTGGGTAACACAAAGTATGCAATTGTTGTGGCTATGGGCAAAGATGGTAATCTTGGATATCTCAGAGCAATGTTGAAAAAAGTCGAACCGGAACTCCTGAAAACTCTTGCCTGAAACAGTGTGTGATGGTCATTGAGCAGGTAAACCTATGACGAGCAGTTTGATTGGTGAGGTGTAGGTTTAAATCAGCCACGTTGTAGAATGTTTCCAATTGTGGCACAAAATTTCTGAATGCTTTATGGGAGATGTTAATTTTTCTGTAAAAAATTATCCTATTCCCTTCTCCTTTTCAGAGAATTTATCTACTATATTTATTCCGGGTTTAGGATATTTGAGTCGATGAAGTTGACGGGCATTAAAATTATAGCAAAACTATTCGGAGGAAAATTATGATTAACCTGCTACTTGCTTTATCCCTTGTGTCACAGACCGAACATGTTATTGCTAAAGACATTTACAGGCTTGGTCCTGGCGACAAAATAGAGGTTTTCGTCGATAGCAAAATTTCCTATTCCTATGTAACCGCTGTTGACTTGAACGGTCAGATAGATGTTTACACCTATCAATTCGGTGCT
>JAMOPK010000055.1 GCA_027064565.1 Caldifarciminota bacterium
AGTTCAGATAGCTGAAAGGCTCGTGCCGGTGGAACTCTAAATGCCTGATCAATTCACCCATTACCTCGTGGCAAGGGAAGCCGCGAGGAAACTGGACGTTCAGCTGGATGGAAAGGCGTTCGCTCTGGGGGCTCAGGGCGCCGACCTGCTTTACTACACCGAGGCATTCGGCTCAAAACTCGGAACAAGGATCGGGTTCGTCATCCACCGGGTGCATACCGGTTCCGTCCCGGCGTTTTTCGGCCAATTCGCTGAGAAGCTGTCGGAACCATCCAGAAAAATCGTCTTGTCCTACGCCGCAGGCATCATCACCCATTTCTGGAGCGATGTTATCTTCCACCCATACATCACTTACAGGACCGGTGTCTTCATCCTCGGGAGGCCGGAGACGGTTGTGGCGCGATACAGGCACAAGCGGATGGAGTCCGCTATGGATTTCATCTTCGCAAAACACCTGAACCTGATTCCACCGATCGAAAAATTCAATCCTGCTATCTGGATCACGAGATACAGGACGCTGCCGAAAGTGCTGAGGGAAGCATGGCGTCAGGTCGCACGCCATTACGATTTCAGGGATGTGGACGTCGGCAGGGTCGCTGAAATCGGCTACATCGGAATGCGGCTCTATGGCGCGCTTTTCTACCCGCCCACAAGATGGCGCTACGTCGCGGCGCATATCCTGAAACTGCTCATCCCGTTCGTCCCGTGGTTCACCTATCTACCGGTTACACGGCCGGCAACCGATTTCACCAACGAAAACCATGACGTGTGGTTTCACCCCTGCCTGCCTGACAGGCCACGCAGGGAGTCCATTTTCGACATGTTCGACGAAGCGGTTGATCTCTCGGCTTCATCCATAAGACGCTTCCTGAAGGATCCCACGGGGTTCAGACTGCCTGATCTCTCGCTCGAGACCGGGCTTGAAGGCGAATGCGAATACAAAGTTTTTGACATAATCGAAATTTAGGAATCCGGGCTCTGCCTGAGGCTGTGCTACCTGTTGTCAGGCAAGACATGCGACCAGCTTTTAAATCATTTTCGCAACAAAAACAGAGCAAAAACAAAGGTGGGACGGCCGTCAGAGTTCCTGTTAAAATTGAAGATACTTGACCTGAAATTTCAGTGAAACTTTCACGAACATTCCGGGCTCTGCCTTCACGCTTAGCACGCAAAGCGTTATAATGCATGGCCAATTGAGGAGGAGCGATAGATGATAGAAGTCAGCCCAACCAGAATGGAGCTTTTGAAGCTCAAAAGGCGCACCGCTGTTGCCAAAAGGGGTCATAAACTCCTCAAAGATAAACAGAATGAGTTAATTCGCCAGCTTCTTGAGCTTATAAAGACTGTAAGGGAACTCAGGGAGAGGGTTGACCGTGAGATCGCCGAGGCAAGCGGCAGATTCGCTTTCGCAAGGGCATCAATGGATCCGGAGGAGGTGGAGGAGGCCTTTCTGATACCGACAAAGAAGGTTTCGACTCAGGTCTCCACAAAACGGCTTATGACCGTCTCCATCCCTTCATTCAAGGAACAGATCACCGGCGAAATGATACCTTACGGTTTTGCAACGACTTCCGCCGAGCTCGACGTCGCCCTCTCAGCCCTCGAAAAGGCTATCGCCTCACTGATGGAACTGGCGGAGAAAGAGAAGGGGTTGCAGCTACTTGCGGACGAGATCGGAAAGACGCGCAGAAGGGTTAACGCACTCGAATACGTTTTGATTCCTGAGCTTGAGGAAACCGTCAAATACATTTCCATGAAATTATCCGAAATGGAACGTGGCGACCTGATGAGGCTGATGAGAATCAAGGAAATTGTTCGGGCGCATTGAGTGGTATCTCTTGACATAGCGGAATGGGGAAGTTAATAATAAGCGCACTTCCAAGACATTTGCCGGGGTGGCGGAATAGGCAGACGCGCATGGTTGAGGGCCATGTGGGCTTCGGCCCGTGCGGGTTCAACTCCCGCCCCCGGCATTTCTCTTTTTAAACATGGATTCCCCCCGACTCTCCATCGTCCTCATAAATTACCGCTACTTCAAAGACCTCAGGTCATGCATTGGCTCGATCCTCGAATCCCGCCTGAATTTCCCGACAGAGGTGATCGTTGTTAACGTCCCCTCAAACGATGGGACGGAACAGCTCATAGAGAAACTTCAGCGGGAATCACATCCTTTCATCTCCTTCAATCTCCTTGAAGCCCCGGAATTTTCCATATCGGGATTGAGAAACAGAGGGATCCGGAAAGCGATGGGGAATTTTATCCTCCTCATGGACACTGATCTAACTCTGGATCCGCAGGCCCTGCAGAACGCAATGGCGTTCATGGTGTCCCATCCTTCCGTCGGTGTAGCCGGTTTTAACCTCTACCATGAAGACGGTTCAAACCAATTCAACGGAAGGACATTCCCCACACCGTTAACGATACTGGCAAGGAGGTCGCCCCTCGGAAAAATTTTTCCGGGGATAGAGAGACGCCACCTTTATTATGACCGCGACCAGAATAAAAACCTTGAGGTGGACTGGGTAAGCGGTGCCACCATGTTGATAAGACGGGAAGTTATCGAAAAAGTCGGGCTTCTGGACGAAAGGTTCAGATATGGTTTTGAGGATGTGGATTTTTGTTACAGGGTCAAGAAATCGGGCTGGAAAATCTATGTGATAGCAAATGCGACCGGCATCCACCGCGAGATGCGCCGCAGCACACGCTCGTTGTGGTTCGCGTATCACCACCTGCGGAGTGCAGCGCTGTTTTTCACAAAGCACGGCTGGAGAGCGATATTCGGCAAAATTTGATACGCCTTAAAAATGCATATTTGACCTTGTTGACAATTATGTCATACGGCGATAAAATGGTGCTGCTCTGAGGATTATAACAAGGAGGCGGCTGAGATGCTAAAAAGAAAAGAGAGAGTAAAAGAGCCCGAAGACCCAAGACGTGATGTGTTCAGCGCACTTGCCTGTAGCCGAAGGATCCAGATCGTTGAGCTCCTGAGGGACGGCGAGAAGTGCGCATCAGACATCATTCCCATTCTCGGGATAGATCAATCCGCCGTTTCGAGGCATTTATCCATTTTAAAGAAAGCGGGCATACTCGCTTCAAGGAAAAAAGGCGTGAACGTGTATTACAGGATCGCAAGCGATAAAGTTTTTACACTCCTTGAAGTCGCATCTGAAATTGTGGAAAGAAGAAACAAAGAATTATTGAAAAAATTGAAAGGAAGCTGAGAAGGAGGAAAAGCAAAAATGGGATATCCAATACTCCAGAAGAGGGTTTTGGGTCCGGGCTCAAAAATGATGGTGATCAAAGCTCCATTTGTGGCTCGCGCTGCCAAACCCGGACAATTTATCATGTTGCGGGTATCCGATAAGGGCGAAAGGATACCTCTCACAATAGCGAAAGCTGACAAAAAAGAGGGCACTGTGACGATTATCTTTCAGGAAGTGGGTAAAACCACGATGAGTCTTGGACTTCTGGAACCCGGTGATGAACTACACGACTTTGTCGGACCACTCGGCAAACCGACCGATATCGAGAACTTTGGAACGGTTGCCGCACTTGGAGGAGGGTTCGGAACCGCGGTGCTGCTGCCGCTTATCAGGGGCCTGAAAGACAAGGGCAACAGGGTTATAACCATCGTCGGGTTCAGAACCAAAGACCTGATTTTTCTCACAGACGAGCTCTCTGAAGTCAGCGACGAACTCATCATCACGACCGATGACGGCAGCTATGGAATGAAAGGTTTTGTCACCCACGCCCTTCAGAAGCTCATTGACGAAGGCCGACAGATCGACCATGTCTTTGCCGTCGGGCCGGTGCCGATGATGAAAGCCACAGCCGATCTCACAAAGAAATATGGAATCAGGGCAACGGTCAGCCTCAACCCGATAATGGTTGACGGAACTGGCATGTGTGGCGCCTGTCGTGTGGAAGTGGGCGATGAGACCAAATTCGCATGCGTAG
>JAMOPK010000056.1 GCA_027064565.1 Caldifarciminota bacterium
AAGGACTTTTGAGCGGTTCCCGAGAGGCCCCCAGCGAACGGGGCTGACGGATGGCTCGCTCCCGAAGACCGAAACGGTCGGGATATCTAATGCTGCCGCGATGTGCATTACACCTGTGCCGCAGGAAAACACGGTGTCAGAAACCTTTATGACGCCCATCAGCTGACGGAGTGTTAGCCGTCCCATAGTATTCAAAAACCGCTTGTTCCCTTCAAACCTATCGAACCCGTGAAATTTCACTTTCTCCTGCCTGCTTCCCGTCAGCACGACGCTAAATCCCTCGTCTAACAGAAGTTCCACAAGCCTGACATATTTTTCCTTCGGCCAGTTCGGAGACGTGTTGTTGGAACCGGGATGAACGATGATGCGGGGATGAGGCAAATCCTTCAACAGCCTTTCAGCTGCTTCGATCTCATCGCCACGCGGGTAAAGGCGGGGAGGCTGGAATTCGATGGGTATCCCAAGTGGCCTCAAAAGTTCGAGGTTGTATTCCGCCTCATGTTTCTCAGAACGGTGCTTTCTCAGCGGCACCCTTCTGTTGTAAAGCAAGCTCCACCACCTGAATGCAGTTCCGATCCTGACGGGTATCCTGTGCCGAAAATACAGCCACGCGGTGCGCCAGCGCGGCAGGACATCGATCACACAATCCGGCCTGACCCTTTCTATGACCCCGGAAAGCTCATCGAGGTCAGGCAATTTGTTCACGACTTTGACCGTGTGAATTTCATCGATGTCCGGGTGGTTCTCAAGGAGTGGCGCCTGATAGTACGAGACCACGAAAATCGTAACGGCGTCGGGCAGATGCTTTTTGATGACCGAAGCAAGCGGGATGGTGGTTATGACATCTCCAATGCCATCCCACCTTATGAGAGCTATCTTCATGGGTCTTAGAGAATATACCTCGAAAGGTCCTCGTCCTCTACGATCTGGGACAAACGCTTTTCAACATAAGCCGCATCGATGATGACGTCCGTGATCGCCGGATTGGGAAGCTCGAACAGCAATTCTTCCAGCACAAGGCTCATGACGGTATAAAGGCGCCTTGCGCCGATATCCTCGGTCTTCTCGTTCACAAGTGCGGCGTAATGGGCTATGGCGTCGAGCGCATCCTCGGTGAATTCGAGTTTGACGCCTTCGGTGGCGAGGAGCGCCTTGTATTGCTTGACAAGGGCGTTTTCTGGTTCAACCAGTATCCTGCGGAAATGCTCCTCGGTCAGGCTGTCGAGTTCCACCCTTATCGGGAAGCGGCCCTGAAGCTCAGGTATCAGGTCGGAAGGTGCGGCGTTGTGGAATGCGCCGGCGGCTATGAACAGGATGTGATCCGTCCTGACCATCCCGTATTTTGTGGCCACGCTCGTCCCCTCAACTATCGGCAGGAGGTCGCGCTGGACACCTTCTCTCGAAACATCCGGCCCTGAGGAACCATCTGTGCCAACGATTTTATCGATCTCGTCTATGAAAATTATGCCGGATTCCTGTGCACGCTGGATCGCCTCATCGACAACTTCATCCATGTCGATAAGTTTCTGGGCCTCTTCGTCCTGAAGGTATTTCAGGGCTTCCTTAACGGTCATTTTGCGGCGACGTTGACGCTTCCCGAAAAGGGGCGCCATCTCGGGGATGTTGAGGTCAACCCCAACGACCGTCGAGAGGCCGGCAAATGGGTTTACCTTCTCCTCAACATCAAGTTCTATGACCGTCTCATCGAACTCACCCCGCCTAATCGCCTCTCGCATATGCTCCCTCGTTCCGGCATCTATCGACGACTGATAGTTGTATGGGCGTTGATAGAGGATATCGATCAGCTTTTCCTCGGCGAGCCAGCGGGCGCGCTCGTAAACCCTCGCCATGTGCTCCTTTTTGACCATGCTGACGGAGATCTCGACAAGGTCTCGAATCATGGAAGCCACATCACGGCCAACATACCCCACCTCTGTGAATTTTGTGGCTTCCACTTTGACGAAAGGCGCATGGGCAAGGAGAGCCAGACGCCTTGAAATCTCGGTTTTGCCCACCCCGGTAGGGCCAATCATCAAGATGTTATTCGGTGTGATCTCCTCACGCAGTTTTTCGGGGACATGGAGCCTGCGCCAGCGATTCCTGAGAGCAATAGCAACAGCCCTCTTGGCCTTATCTTGACCAATGATATACCTGTCGAGATGAGCCACTATCTCGCGGGGGGTTAATTTGTTGATATCGATGCCCATTTTTCCATCCTCTCCACTCAGAGGTTAATTATTCTGATCTTCGATTTAATCGGAGGAGATAAACTTTTTGATGTCAGTAACGTCAAAATAGACTGTCCACACTTCCCCGGTATCAGGGCATTTCAATTGGAGAACATCATAGCTTTTTCCATGATGGTTCAGGTTCATCTGGACAACAACTTGAGCATGGCCAGTTTTACCACATTTGCAGACCATGTGTCGGACGATTTGATACTCTTTCTGGATCACGCTTAGGTGGACAGCCATCGGTTTTTCAGCAGGACTTTTATGGAATTTTATAACGATGGCCTCATCGAATCCGCGCCCGGACTCACAGGAAATCGTCTCCGGCACTTCATCTTCAAAGTAAATCTCTTTCAGTCTGATCGGCCTGGTTGACATTTATCCTCCTCCGCAATTAAGGGTTTACATTTTCAAGCAAAAGGCCGCTTCAGGCAAGATTTCCCTGTAAAACTGCAAGGAATCATCTGTTTTTCCCCTGTAATTTGCCTTTCCCACGTTGTTTCAAAAGAAAGAAAAGGGCGGGGATGAAACCCCGCCGTGTGCCCATATCACCGCGAAAAATGGCGTTTACTTTCCGAGTGCCACCCTGCATTTCGGGCAAAGCCCATCTTCGTCGATGTCCTCGCTCCAGAGCCAGCACCTTGCACATTTCTGGCCCCGTGCGTGATCGACGCCCACAGAAAAGCCTTCTCCGTCCACCACAACCGGAAGGTTCGGCCTGCTATCGACAAGCTCCACCTGCTGTGACACAATGAAGATCTCATAGAGCTGGTCAAGGTATTTCTCCAGCAGTTTCCTGAGTTCCTCATCTTCGGTGTAAAGCTCAACCCTTGCCTCAAGCCTGTCGCTAAGGATCCCGGCTTCCTTTCTCGCTTTCTCGATTGCGACGAGCACGGATTCCCTGACCTCAAGCAGTCGATTGAACTCCTCAGATAGAGCTTCATCCTTCCATTCCGGATTGGCTTCCGGCCAGTCGGCAAGGAACACGAACTCCTCCTTCTCTCCGGGCATGTGCTCCCATGCCTCGTCCGCAGTGAAGGAGATCAGGGGCGAGAGCATCACGAGAAGGTCATGGAGCATGTGATAGATAGCGGTCTGTGCGCTTCGCCTGCCCTTCGACTCCCTGCCCCACGTGTAGAGCCTGTCTTTGGTGATGTCGAGGTAGAATCCAGACAGGTCAAGCACCATGAAGTTGAACATCCGATAAAATCCCTTGTGGAATTCGTAAGCCTCATAGAAATTTGATACCTGTTCCTTCAGCTCCTCAAGCTTATGGAGCATGAACCTGTCAACCGGCAGCATCTCGTCCACGGGCACGCTGTCCGCTGCCGGATCGAAATCGGACAGGTTGCCCAGCATGAACCTTATGGTGTTCCTGATCTTACGGTAGTTGTCCACAACCTGAGCCAGGATGTGTTCGCCGAGCCTGACGTCCTGTGTGAAGTTGGTGCTCGCCACCCATAGCCTCAGCACATCCGCACCGCGCATATCTGCGATCTTAACCGGATCCATGACGTTGCCAAGGGATTTGTGCATCGGTCGGCCTTCTTCGTCCAGCGTCCAGCCGTGGGTTATGACGATGCGATAAGGGGCTTTCCCGCGCTCGGCCACCGCCACCATCAACGCTGAGTTATACCACCCGCGGAACTGGTCGAGTCCCTCAAGGTAGATGTCACTTGGCCATGGCATGTTGTGGGTGTGCTCAAGGACAAGGCTGGAG
>JAMOPK010000057.1 GCA_027064565.1 Caldifarciminota bacterium
CCGATCCCGAAATTCCCTCCGGTGAAACGTGATATCTCCATCCTGATCGGCACGGATGTCCCTTACGCCGAGATAGAGAAGGCCATCAACGAGCTTAAACCGGAATACCTGACATCCTTCAGGGTGATCGATGTCTATGAAGGCAAACCACTGCCTCCGGGCAAACGGAGCATAACCATTTCGTTGTCTTTCCAGCATCCGGAGAAGACCCTGAGGGACAGCGAGGTCGATGCCATGTTCGATAAGCTCGTTAGTGGTCTCATAAAGAAAGGCTTTATAATCAGGGGAATAAACGATGAAGGAACTGGATGAACTCAGAGCTGAAGTGCGGAAGCTGATAGCGCGCTACACGGAGCTGAAAGAGGAGAACGAGAAGCTCAAACAGCAGATCGATGCACTTCTCAGAGAGCGTGAGATGATGCGAAAACGCATAGAATCCGTTGAGCAAAGGCTGAGAAAAGCACTGGAAAAAATTGAGATTATTGAACAATGAAACAGCGAAAGGTTAAAATAGAAATCGGCGGTTCGACGTATAAGATTTTGACGGATTTGACGGACGAGGAACTGCGCTGGATCGAGAACTACATAAACTCAAAGCTGCATGAGATTCAGAAGCAGGCTTTTTTCCAGCTGGACCTTGAGCGTTCGTATCTTTACACTGCCCTTAATCTGGCTGAAGACCTGTATCGGCTGCAGAAGAAGCTGGAATCGATAAGGGCCGAGATAGCCGGGTTGAGCAGGTTGATAAGCAAGCATCTTGAGAGCGATGAAGAGGCAAAAGAGCTTAAAAAAGAAAACGATTGATTCATTCACCCCCTGGGGTGTTCGTGCGTTAACAGGGATAGCCCTAAGGCCAACACATCGAAGTAAAGCGGGCTCAACTGGTGTGAGTCCAGCCTTTTATTTCCCTGGACCTTATAGGGTTATCTCGGTGCGGCACCCTGGGGGTCTTTTTAACAATCAATTTTCTGGAGGTGAATTGAATTGGAGCTTTTTGGTGAGAAAAAAATTTATTTTTCCAGAGGGGAGACTTTGGCAGCCAGGATGGAGCCCACCAATCTGGATGAATTCGTTGGGCAGGAACACATCCTGGGCCAGGGGAAGCCCCTGAGAAAACTTATTGAGAACGAGAAACTGCTTTCTGCCATATTTTTCGGTCCGCCGGGCACGGGCAAAACATCCCTCGCACGGATTATCGCCCGACGGACAAAGCGTGTGTTTTTTCATCTCAACGCCGCTGAGTCAACCCCAAAAGACCTGAAAAAAGCCATCTCAGAGGCAGAATCGGCGAAAGGGGTCCTTTTCGTCGATGAAATCCATAGGTTTAACAGGCTTCAGCAGGATCTGCTTCTACCTGCTGTTGAAAGAGGACATTTCGTTTTCCTCGGCTCCACCGTGCATAACCCGTTCTTTGCGCTTTCCAAGGCGCTCCTCTCACGCACCCTGCTTTTTGAGTTCAAACCGCTGGATAAGGATGACATAGCGAAAATCCTGCGTCGTGCCCTGAAGGATGAGGAAAGGGGATTGGGAAAGCTGAACCTGACGGTGGAACCTGAAGTTATCGATCGGCTTGCGACCATGTCGGACGGTGACGCCCGCAGGGCACTGAATTACCTTGAAATGCTTGCGCTCACAGTCGGACCGGGCGGAAAACTGACCCTGAAGACGCTTGAGGAGTCAATGGGACGCCAGTTCGCCTTCGACAGGAGCGGGGACGAACATTACGACATGATCTCGGCCCTGATAAAATCCATCAGGGGAAGCGATCCCGACGCCTCGATGTATTGGTTCGTCAGGTTGATCGAGGCAGGAGAAGACCCGCGTTTCATCCTGCGCAGGGTGCTTGTGCACTCCGCCGAGGACATAGGCCTTGCCGATCCGCAGGCCCTCGTTGTCGCATCAGCGGCGCTGAACGCATTTGAGATGGTCGGCAGGCCGGAAGGCGACCTCATAATCGCCGAGGCCGTCCTCTACCTCGCAACTGCACCGAAATCGAACACCGTCCTGAGGGCGCTCGGTGCAGCTAAGAAATTGGTCAGAGAAAAACCGGCTTACGAAGTGCCTTTACATTTGCGCGATTCGCATTACTCAGGCGCCAGAAGGCTTGGCAGGGGCGAAGGATACATCTATCCGCATTCCGCAACCGGCCCTGTCCACCAAAACTACCTTCCGGATGAATTGGTCGGAGTTAAGATTTTCGAGCCACGACCTATCGGATATGAGAAAGTGATCATCCAGAGGTTGTTCAACAAGGAGGAATCAGATGATAGGATTGGAGATTGAAGGACTTCTTATACTTTTAAGCGTTTTAATTGCCGGAGTGACCATAGGCTCCATCATAGGTTTTTACATTTTCAGGAATTCATACCTCAAGAGGCTCCGGGAGACCCGGGAGACGGTGGAACATATCCTGGAGCAGGCGCACAAAGAGGCCGAGAGCATCAAACGCGCGGCCGAGATACAGGCTAAGGATTACTGGTTCAAAGAGAGATCGCGGTTCGAGCAGGAGACTCAGGCCGAGCGTAAGGAGCTGGATCGCCTGAAGAAGCAGTTAGACGAGAAAGAGATTCAGCTTGAGAAACAGCTCGAAAACGCACAGAGGAAAGAACGGGAACTGGAAAAGTTAGAACGGGAACTCCGGGAAAGGGAGCGCACACTTCATGCAAAAGAAACCCGGCTTGATGAACTCATTGCGGAGGAAACCCGGAAATTGGAAGAGGTTGCGAGACTTACCAGAGAGGAGGCCAAGGCCGAACTGCTCCGAAGCATCGAGACACAGGCGAGATATGAGGCCGCACAACTGGTTTACAGGATCCGCGAGGAGGCCAAGGAGCGCGCCGAGAAGGAGGCCAAGGAGATCATCGCCGACGCCATTCAGCGTTGTGCAGCGGTTCACACGGCTGAGACCGCTGTCTCCGTCGTCAGCCTTCCGTCCGATGACATGAAAGGCCGCATAATCGGAAGGGAAGGGCGGAACATCCGTGCATTCGAGGCGGCGACCGGCGTCGAGGTCATAATCGATGACACCCCTGAGGCGGTCACCATCTCCGGTTTCGATCCGGTCAGGCGCGAGATCGCACGTCTGGCACTTGAAAAACTGATCCAGGACGGCCGCATCCACCCGGCACGGATAGAGGAGGTCGTCGCGCGGGTCAAAAACGAATTTGAAGAATACGTGAAGATGGTCGGCGAGGAGACGGTGCTTGAGCTGGGCATTGGCGGCGTTCACCCCGAACTCCTGTCGATAATCGGCAAGATGAAGTTCAGAACGAGCTACGGCCAGAACCTGCTACAGCACTCCAAGGAGGTCGCCCGACTTGCGGGCATAATGGCCGGTGAACTGGGCCTTAACGTGGATCTCGCCAAGAGGGCTGGCCTGCTTCACGACATCGGCAAAACCGCGGAACAGGGTCAGGAGGGGCCGCACGCTTTGATCGGTGCCCAGATGGCCAAGCGATACGGTGAGAACGAGATCGTGGTCAACGCCATAGCGTCACACCACGGCGATGTGGAGCCTCAATCCGTGATCGCCGTGATAGTTGCAGCGGCGGATGCGATCTCCGGTGCACGGCCCGGCGCGCGCCGTGAAAGCCTCGAAGCCTACATCAAACGGATCGAAAAACTGGAAGAGATTGCCGCAGGCTACCCGGGAGTCGAGCGGGCCTATGCCATTCAGGCCGGCCGTGAACTCCGGGTGGTCGTTGAGGCCGAAAAGGTCTCCGACGTGGAGGCCTTTGAACTTGCCCGGGAAATCGCCCATCGCATCGAACAGGAACTGGAATACCCGGGCCAGATCAAGGTCACCGTCATCCGCGAGATGCGGGCGGTGGAATACGCAAGGTAGCGAAAGAAAGGACTTTAAATGGTCAGAATCCTTTTTATCGGTGACATCATGGGCAAACCCGGCAGGCGCGCTG
>JAMOPK010000058.1 GCA_027064565.1 Caldifarciminota bacterium
GTGCGATACAGGGCAAAATCCGCATCCGAAGTCATGCGGGTCGTCCACGCAACTGCGATAATGGGCGCCTATGCCCGATACCTGACGGGTTAAGACTTCAGCAATTTTGCGGCTTCTTCAGCCGAAAGTTCGCCCTTGCTGACTTTGTCTATAATTTCCTTTATTTTCTTTTCGTCAATGGGCTTATCGGTTTTTCGAGATGCGACAGTTGAGCGTCTCCTGGAATAAGAGGCCCCTTTGAGCACCAGATAGATACCGAACAGGATCAGGAAAAGCGGCCAATCCCTGTCCCATTTAAACACCAGATAGCCCAGATTGCCGAGCCAGATAATGGCGCCGACAACGGTTATCACTATGCCCCAGAAAATCCTTCTTTCCATGGTCACCTCCCGGTTCGTTTAAAATTTTAAGCCATAATGCTTTAGGCAACAACGTTCTATCACAGGATTAAACTACGCATCGAATTGGGTTATAATAAGTCCCGAAATGGGGGACAAAAAGCCAGATATCCATGAGAACTTCCTGAATGCCGTCTCCGAGTTCAATTTCTACCGTGACCCGGAATGCCGGGCACGTATTGTCAGAGTGGATGAGGAGAACGTCGAAGTGGAGTTCACGGGGACAGTGGCGGGTTATGCCTGTTGTTTCGACGAGAATTTTGTGGATTTAAAGTTTTACTTCCTCGATTTTGCCGATGAAGACGTTGAGATAGAAAAAATTTTGAGGGAAGACAGAGAGAGATTTATGGTGAGATATCGCCGCAAAAAGAAAAAAGGAGGGTGATTATGGCTATTGTTGATAGCCTGCATGAGATTGGTAAGGAGTTTTACCTTCTGAGAAGTGAGGAGCCCGAATTCCACAGGAACATCTATTTCAAGAGGTTTATCGGGCCTGACGGTTCTCAGGTTAACATGATCATGGATCCGGGGACAAAGCTTGACCTCTCACGCGTCATCGCCGCCGCCAACCACCTTTTCGGTGGCCTCCAGAACCTCGACATCATTTTTGTCAGCCATCAGGATCCCGATCTAACGTCCAATCTTGATGCCATTCTGACGGCGGCGCCGAAAGCTCTGCTTCTTGCGTCCATAGACTCATGGCGCTTGATCCGTATGTATGGCCTGCCGGATAACAGGTTCAAGGCCATCGAGGATTTCAGGACGGATACGCTCAAAATCAGAAAGACCGGGCATCTCATAAAGTTCGTGCCAGCATATTACTGCCATTTCCGCGGTGCTATGATGGTCTATGATTTCGAGAGCCGTGTTCTTTTCACAGGCGATTTCATGGGCGGAACCGATACCAGAAAAGGGCCGGGGGTTTACGCCACCGAAGAATCATGGCCCGGCATAGCTATGTTTCATAGCATCTACATGCCGACCAATTCGGTCGTCAGGTCCACGATTGACAGGATAGGGATGCTTGATCCGTTCCCGGAAGTAATTGCGCCGCAGCACGGGGACGTCATCAAAGGTGATCTCGTGTATGATTTCCTCGGCAGATTGATGGAGCTGGATGTCGGGCTTGACCTTATGGAGAAAGAAAAACCTGAGAAAGAGACCCTCGTCATAGCCGTTAATGAATTTCTCGATAAGTTGAAAGCAAGCAATGCCCCGGTTTATAAGGTCCTCCTTGCCAGATTGAGGGAACCGGGCAAATTCACCACGCCGTTTTATGTGGCTGCCGACGTGGTCGTGGATGTCAAAGTTGATGTCAACGATGCGCTCAGATTTTTGTGGGATTCGATCGATGAGAAGATTCAGGATGTCTCGACCCAGAGGATGGTAAAGAAACTGCTTCTCTCCACTCTTAAGCAATACGACATCAAGTTACCGTTTAAAGTGGATATAACCCTTGAAGAAGAAACGCCGCCTGAAGCAGACAAGAACATATTTCTCGATTCCTTCAGCTGATTCCAACTGAAAAATTTGGCCAAAAAACAAAACGGGGGGCGAAAGCCCCCCGCACTTTTTATCGGATGCTCGAAGTTTTTACTTCAGGAGCACGAGCTTTCTGGTAGCGACGAACCTGTCGGCCTCGATCCTGTAGATGTAAACGCCAGCCGGAAGTCTGTAACCGTTATTGTCCGTGCCGTTCCATCTCAGGGTATGGTAGCCAGCGCCGAAGGTTCCATTCGCAAGGGTTTTGACAAGACGACCGGATGCATCGTAGATGTTGAGTTTCACGCTGGTTCTCCTGGGCAATGCGAACATGATGTTGGTGCTGTTCATCATCGGGTTGGGTGAAGCGGGCATAAGGGCGAAGGTCAGAGGTCTGTCAAATCCACCTTCCTCGGCGACGGAAGGCGCGTTGCAGGTGATGAAGAGCGTGAAGCTGTCGGTTATCTCGTGGGCGTGAGGGTCATAGGCTCCATTATACATGTATTGCAGGCCGATTGTTCCGGTCTCATTTTCGATGCCCACGGTTATGTCGGTCTGGCTCGGCGCTGTCAGGTAATTGATGAGAATTTCGTTGTTGTTCTGCTCGCCGGAGGTGGTCGGCAGTATCACTATCTCGAAGTTCTCAAAGTCGGAGTTGCTTGAAAAGTGAGGTACACCCTTGTATTCGACCACAAAGTAGTTGTTGGTGGTATCGTAATAGGTGTAAATATTGCCACCATCGCGTGGATTGAGGTCATCCCAGACTCCTGCAACTATGGCGTTGGGCTCAGAGGAATTAGGAATGCCTGTATTCGAATACTCATGTGAACTGGTTGTGCCAAAAGCTATCCAGCCGTTGGAGCATACCGTGATCTGGTTGTAGGTCTGGCCGTAGAAATTGACAGGCCACGGAAGCGTGACCTGAGCGGCGTCGTCATCGCCCAGATTGAGCGGCGTGCCTACGTTCTCGATCTCGATCCACTGGAAGGGCCTTCCGCCGGGATCGCCGCCATCGTAGATGTAATATCCACCTGCATCAGGACCTGTGGGTGCCGCCTGAGGATCACCGATTGAAAGGTCAAATCCGAGCGAAGTGGTGTAAGTGCCGTTATCCCCAGTGACGTCCAGGATGAAGTTGACCACATTGCCGTTAGGGGCACTTGAGGAGACGCTGAGGAGATAGGTGTCGCTCACTGTGGAATCCGGCATGAGCATGCCATAGACGCCCTCGGAATCGATGATGGTGATGTATTGGTTGTCTGTGTGGAGCAGGGCGGAGACGTCGGATATGGGCTGGCCGCCAACATTGGTAAGGGTGATCACCACGGGCACGTTGGCATCGCCGGGATCGAGCCTGTTGTTGTCGTCAAGCACAGTAACCTCAGCAATCGATATGACTCCCGGAGGATTGGGCGGGGTGACAGCGATGTCGTCGATATACCAGCCTTCACGTGTGACAGAACCATCAGATGTCTGCCTGAACCTGATGTTGACGACGGAACCGACGGGATAGCCTGAAAGGTCGATCTCCTCCTGAACCCATCCGCTGGATTCACCGGTGTATTGTGCGAGCTGTTCCCACGTGTTACCGCCATCGGTGGAGATTTCGACATAGCCGTAATCGTATTCGTTCTCAAGGTTGTATTTTGTCCAGAAGCTCAGGGATGCATTTTCGCCGAGCACCACAATGGGTGTCATGAGCCATGCATCCATGTTATTGGTATATTGGCCACTGGCTTCGTCACCTGAATAGAAGGAATGGGATGCCGAGACGTAATCCCTGCTTGAGACATGCCAGAGGTCGTTGTTTCCGCCGTGTGCCCACCCGATGGTATCGCCTTCAACCGAGCAGAAGAGACCCGTTCTTCCGACCGTGAGTGCGAAGGAATCGCTGTAAGCGAATCCGCTTGTGGCCTGAATGTTGAGGTGGATTCTCGGGAACACCGGTGCCGGCGCATCCTGAGAAATCTGGATCACGTAAGGTGTCGCGGATGATGCAT
>JAMOPK010000059.1 GCA_027064565.1 Caldifarciminota bacterium
GATAGGCAAAGTCCCCGGAGTCAATCCCGGGGACCTCAAACGCTGGAAAAAATACGTCGTGGTTTACAGGATGCGTCCGGGGCGCGATTTCTCCTACTACGCCGAGCGCGTCAGGGAGCGTGGAGCAGCGGAGGAAAGTCCGACCGAATACGCCATGGATCAGTGGATATCCTTCCTCTCCAACCCGATAAACGTCAACAAGGCCACCGTCGATGAGCTTTACGCCCTTGACAGGGTGTCGCTGATCGATGCGGCGGCAGTTGTCAGCTGGGCACACAAGCTCAGGATAAGGCATCAGGGCGACCTGAGGCGCGTTCCGGGGCTGTCCTATTACGGCTATCGCAATATGCGGGATTTCGTGGTCTATTCCGATCTGAAACCGAGACCGCTCTCAGGCTGGTTCTATTCCTACACCTCCCTGCCGAACGAGATGTATGTCGGAAGCAGCGAGCTTTCCGAGCGGATATCCGAGTTGACGGACACGACAAGGGATTCCACGCTTTACTCGGCCCTGCTTGCTTCGGGCTGGACTCAGGCTCAGGTGGACTCATTAGTCCAGAGGCTCAGGTCCGAGAGACAGGACGTGTATCAGCGGACGCTTTTCCCTTACATGAAGGTCAAGACCAGTTTTTACAGCTTCTCAAAGGCTCAGGGAGGCATCCTTTACGAGATCAACCCCTATCGCCGCAACTTTATCGGCGATGACAACCGGCGTCACATCGAGGACATCACAAAATTTTACATCGGAATGGTCAACGTCGGGCCGCTCAAAAGGCTCTACGTCGGCAACTACCACATAGCCCTTGGTCAGGGGCTGCTCATGGACAACACCGATGACGCCCGCTCGAGAAGCATCTGGCGGCCTCAGGGGCTTTACGGTGACATCTCATCGACGGACGAGTTCGCCCTGAGGGGCATCGCAGGTGACTTCAGGCTCAAATGGTTCGACCTCATGGGATTCCTGTCGAAGGCGCCCAGAAACGGCGTGCCCGACAGGTTCGGCAGACCCATTTTTTACTACGCCGGCAATTTTGTCCCTCAGGCCTACGAATTCATTTTCGACGAAACGGTCTATGGCGGGAGTTTCAAGATTAACCCGCCTCACCCATTCCCCATCGGAACGCAATTCGGCATCAATTTCATGAAGATTTCCCGCGATGTGCCCATGTCCTTTGCCTTCGCCGACCTCGACATCCCCGGGGATGCGGACTCGCTCAAAGGCGATGCCTCTTTCCCGGAACCGGATTCAGCTCGCGGCAGGGCGCAGCAGTTCGTCAGCTTCGAGGCGAGGACGGTCATCATGCCAATGTCTTTCGAGTTCGAGTATGCAAAGGAGTTGGGGCATGGCTCGGCGCTCGTGGCAAGAACCCGGCTCCAGAAAAACACGTTTTACGTGGACGTTCTGCTCAGGCATTACGAACCGGATTACCTCAACCCTTACGCCCGCCCGTTCTATGAGGACACCAGATTTCGGGATACACCGCTTGAGAAGCCTTACAGGCTGACCGATCCAATCGCATCGGGCCTTGTGGACCTGCCCATTCCCAAACCGGAGACCGGGATTTACGTCGAAACCCGATTCCAGCCGGTCAGAAACGTCATCTTTCCAAGGGTTTACATCGACACATGGCGCGATAACACCGATGGGCTGTGGAACTACAGGTTTCAGGGCGAGATCGAATACCGTCCGGTCTATGCGCTCAGGTTCAGGCTCAAGCAAAAGATTCAGCTCAGGCACAATTTCAACAAGTTCGGGGTTTCGGAATCCCGGACGCTTGAGACCACACTGCGCAGTTTCGTTGTCCTGAGCGGAACGGATTTCATAGGCCTTGAACTGCGCTACGGACGGGTCATCCTGTCGCCCCGCCCGACCTACCGCGATGCCGACATCGACGGCGGTTTCGTGGCGCTCACGTGGAGCCACAACTTCTCCAGAAAGTTGCAGTTCAAATCCGGCGCCGCAATCTGGACGACAAACGGCATGTCACAGTGGATTTTCGAGGACACCGGCATCGATTTCCTCTACGGAGACGGCAAAAAGTTCTACATAAGTTTCCTGGAGAGGCTATCACCCAACATGGGCATGAAGCTCAAGTTCCGCATCAAAAACACGGACTACAGGCACGTCGGACTCTACCAGAACCCGGTCTATGATCCGGATGGGCGTCCGATTTACAATTTCGTGGAAAATGAGCCGTTCTACTCGGTTTCCGCCAGTTTCTATTACAATTTTTAGCCGATGAAACCTGAGATACGATACGAACCTCTCAAGAATGTGCGCGTATTGCTTGCTCCGGGGCGCCAGAGCAGGCCGATCCAGTTGAAATTCGGGAATCACGACCGTGGAAAAGAGAAGTGTCCGTTTTGCGAGGGCAGGGAATCGATGACCCCGCCGGAGATCTGGGCGCTGAGCGATGATCCCGGCCGAAAACCTGACACGCCCGGCTGGAAAATCAGGGTGATCCCCAACAAATACCCGGCCCTCATGCCCGGTAAAAAGCCGCGCCCTCAGTTCATCGACTCGATTTACGAGAAAATGGACGGGATCGGCCACCATGAGCTTGTCATTGAGACGCCGGAGCATAACATGGACATCTCAGACCATCCTGTGGAATTCATCGCCGAGATCCTGAAGGTCTATCGGCTACGCTATCGGGAGCTGTGGAGAGAACCGACCACCAAATACGTCCAGATTTTCAGGAACTGGGGACCGCTGGCCGGCGCATCCCTGCCCCATCCTCACACGCAGATACTGGCCATGCCCTTCGTGCCCGAATACCCTCAGAGGGAACTACTTGCCATGAAGAAACGGCCCATCCTGTGCGAGATGTTGCAGAAAGAGCTGGAACACGGAAAACGGATTGTCGGTGAGACCGATGATTTCGTGGCATTCGCTCCGTTCGCTTCAAGGTTCGCCTTTGAGACCTGGATCGTGCCGCGGGAACACCGCCCGGATTTCGGGGAAGCGGACGATGACGAGCTTTTGCAGATAGCCGGCCTGCTGAAATCCATTGTGACAGGTCTGAAACGGGCGATCGGCGAATTTTCCTACAACCTCATCGTTCACTCGATGCCCGACCGGTATTTCCATTACCACATCGAGATCACCCCGCGGATAGCCGGTCTGGCCGGTTTTGAGGTGGGGACAGGCGTCAACATCAACACCGTATTGCCGGAGGATGCAGCATGGAAGATAAAAAGCTCATTTTAGCCATAGAGACATCCGGGATGACCACAGAACTCGCCCTGATGGACGGGACACGGGTGATCGCTTCCGCCTACAGCGGCCGAAAATTCGCTCATTCCGAAGTGATCAACATGCTTTTCGAGCTGATAATCTCCACTTCAGGCGTGAAGCCCGAAGACATCGGTTATGCGGCCGTTTCCATCGGCCCCGGATTTTTCACGGCGTTGAGGGTCGGCCTGTCGTTCGCAAAGGGGCTGGCATTCGTGCACGGCACGAAGCTGATCCCGGTTGTGACCCTCGATGCCCTTGCATGGGAGATATCGCCGGACATCGGCAAAACGGCCGTCCCGGCGATAGATGCGCAGAAAAACGAGGTCTATTACGCGGTTTATCGCCCGGTCGGGGAGAGATGGGAGAGGATTTCGCCCTACGGGATCGCCTCGCCTGATGAAATCAGGGGTGAGGGACGGATTTTCGTGGGAAGCGGAGCGATAAAACACGACCTGAAACCCCGCCCACACCACGACCCTCCGGTTCCATCGGCGAGGTGGATCGGGACGCTGGCCATTGAAGCCATATCCAGAGGTGAGTTTGCCGATCCGGGATCGATAGAGCCTTTCTACGTCAGGCTCCCCGATGCCGTGGTCAACCGAATGAAAAAGGAGAAAAAGTCATGAGCTGGAGGTATCT
>JAMOPK010000060.1 GCA_027064565.1 Caldifarciminota bacterium
GATAACCCTGATGAATTCGTCGAATCCCTCGGTTCTGGACTCGATGAACTCGCGGTTCAAAAGCCCCTCTTTCCAGATGACGTGCATGAGTCCGTTGAACAGGGCGACGTCCGTGCCGTTGCGCTGCTGGAGCCAGACCGTGGCGTAGTTCACGAGGTCGATCTTGCGCGGATCGGCCACAATGAGCTTTGCCCCGTTGAACAGCACCGCGCGTTTGATATAGGTTGCGGTCACCGGATGGGTCTCGGTGGTGTTCGACCCGGTTATTAAGATGACATCGGCGTTCAGGAACTCCTCGATGGAGTTTGTCATCGCGCCTGATCCGAAGGCCCGAACAAGCCCGGATATGGTCGAGGCATGGCAGAGGCGCGCACAGTGATCCACGTTGTTGGTGCCGATGACCGCACGCATGAATTTCTGGAAAACGAAGTTCTCCTCGTTGGTGCACTTGGCTGACGATAGCCCTGCGATGGCGTCAGGCCCGTATTTCGATTTGATCTCCGAGAACTTTTCGGCGATGATGTCCAGAGCCTCATCCCATGAGACCTCGACGAATTTGCCGTTCCGTTTGACAAGCGGATGTTTAAGCCGATCCGGCGAGTTGACGAAATCGAGACCGAACCTGCCCTTGACGCATGTTGAACCTCGGTTGGGGATGTCATCGTAGCCTTGAACCTTGACGATGCGGTCGTCCTTGATCCAGAGTTCGAGCTGGCAGCCAACGCCGCAGTAAGGGCAGGTGGTGACCACCTTTCGATCGATGTCCATCTCCCTGACCCTGATGCCATAGACCGGTTTCTCGATCAGAGCGCCCGTCGGACAGGCCTGCACGCACTCGCCGCAACCGTCGCATGCCGAGTCGGCCCAGTTAGATATGCCGGCAACCACATATTCGCCCAGTCCCTTGCCCGCAAACGAGAGCACGCCCTTGCCCTGAATCTCGTAGCACGCCTTGATGCACCGGCCGCATTTGATGCACTTGTGGGAGTCATAAATCAGAACTGGCGATGAGTCGTCGTAAATCCTTGGTATCACATTCAGAAGCGATGGCAGCGTGCGCAACTCACGGCCGAGGTTGTATCTGAAGGCCAGATCTTGAAGCTCGCAGTTGCCGTTTTTCTCGCAGTTTATGCAGTCATCGTCGTGTTCGGCGAGGATCATCTCAAGGAGGCCGCGCCTGACCTCCTCAAGCTCGTTGTCGAAGGCGGTGACTTTCATCCCGTCCTCCACCTTCACCATGCAGGACGGGACAAGGCCCTGCCGACCCTCGATCTTCACCACACAGAGCCTGCACGAGCCGGTTGGCGTGACCTTTTCGTAGTAACACAGTCCCGGGATGTCAAACCCGTTTTCCCGTGCGACTTTGAGCAGGTTGGCGCCTTTCGGCGCCCTGACCTCCTTCCCGTCGATGTAAATCGTCACAAGTTCATTTGAAGGCATTTCATTTTCCTCCATCAATTTTTGCAAAGCCCCTCAAATTGCGGCCTGAAAATCTCCATGGCGCTTTTGAGAGGCGGGTAAACTGACTGGCCCAGCGGGCAGAATGAGGTCAGTTTCATGTATTCAGCCACTTTGAGCATCCGATCGAGGTCGTCGCGGCGGCACTCTCCGTTCTTCATCTTTGAGATCATCTCCACCAGCATCCTCGTCCCGACGCGGCACGGGACACATTTGCCGCACGATTCGCGGCTGAAGAACCTGACCACGGACAGCAGGACGTCCACAGGATCGGCTTCGTCGCTCATGACGAGGACAGCGCCGGAGCCTAACATGCCGCCTACTGCCTTCAGGCTGTCGAAATCCAGCTTGATGTCAAGGTCGTCGATAAACGCACCGGCCGCACCGCCGACGAGGGCGGCTTTAAATTTCCGGCCGTTCTTTATCCCGCCCCCGTAGTCGAAAATCAGCTCCCTGAGCGTGATCCCCAGCTCGGCCTCAAAGAAACCGGTGTGCACGGTGTGGCCGAGAACAGAATAGATTTTGGTGCCGGGTGAGTTTTCCGTCCCGAATCCGCGGAACCATTCCGCCCCGTTCAGGATGATGGGCGGCACGCTGGACAGCGTCTCCACGTTGTTGACCAGAGTTGGCTTGCCCCACAGTCCCTGCTGAGGCGGGTAGGGAGGTTTGACCCTCGGCTGGCCGCGCTTGCCTTCAAGCGCCTCGATAAGCGCGGTTTCCTCGCCGCAGATGTAGCCGCCGGCGCTCCGGGCGAGCTTCAGCTCGAAGGAAAACCCGGAGTCCATGATGTTCTCGCCCAGAAATCCCCGTTCGTAGGCGTCTTTGACCGCTTTCTGTAGCCTTTTGATGGACACCGTGTGTTCGCCCCTGACAAAGACGTAGCCCTGAGACGCCCCGATGGCATAGGCGGCAATGACGATGCCTTCGATCAGCCGATGTGGGTCACCTTCCTCGATCACCCTGTCCTTGAAGGTTCCGGGCTCACTTTCATCGGCGTTGGCAAGGACGTATTTCGGTTCGCCCTCCGCTTTCGCCGTGAACTCCCATTTGAGGCCCGTGGGGAACCCCGCGCCGCCTCTGCCGCGCAGGCCGGATGCCTTAACGGTCTCAATGACCTCTTCGGGCTTCATGGAGAGCGCTTTGCGCAGAGCCTGATATCCGCCCGCCTCGATATACTCGTCGATGCTCTCAGGGTCGATTATGCCCACATGTTCGAGGACGATGCGTTTCTGGTTGAGCGGGATCATCTTTTCCGACGGCAGAGATTCATCGATTTCCACTTCTTCGCCGGATACCGCCCTGTTCAGGGCTTCGGCAAGCCCGTCCAAAGTCAATCCCCGGAACTTCAGTCTGAGCGGATAGAACAGGAGATCAAACCTCTCGCCTTCAACGGAGAGGGAGCGTGCTTTACGGACATCGGCGTCGATCCCGTTATCCTTCAAAAACTTCTGTATCTCAACCTTTGCCTTTCCAAAAACGGTATCTCCGGCCTGAGAAACTCCGACCAGAACGTGTTTTATCCCGTTCATTTCGATTCCCTCCTGCGGTATTCCTCGATGATTTCCCGCACTTTTTCGGGCGTCAGGTTGCCGTAAACCTCCTCGTCGATGACCATTGCCGGAGCTATTCCGCAGACGCCGAGGCATGAGGTGGTCTCAAGGGTGAATTCTCCGTCCGGTGTGGTCTCGTTTTCGTTGATTTGCAGGATATTTTTGAGTTCGTCCAGCACCGTTGTGGCGCCCATGAGCTGGCAGGCAGGGGAGTCGCAGACCCGGATGATGTGCCTGCCCCGCGGCTCAAGGTTGAACATGGAGCAGTAGGATGCCACGCCATAAACCCGCGAATACGACAGGTTGAGGTATCTGGCGACGGCCTTGAGGTCTTCGGGTGTCAGGTGATGGGTGGGGTGGGATTCCTGAACCGCCTGCAGGATGGACAGCAGGTTCTCCGGGCGTGGCTCAAACCTGCTGAGTATCTCGTTGATGGACATTTCTTCAACCTCCGCTCCGTTTGTCACAAATCCCTATGATCCAGTCGAGGATGGGGGTATCTTCGATGATGTGTTCGTCTATCAGGCGTTCCACTTTTTCGGGGGTCATGTGGCCGTAGGCGAAGACCGGCTCGCCTTTCCGGTGGATTTCGACGATGGGTTCCGAGGAGGCTATCCCCTTTTCGCCCACCATCTTGACGGTCACGTTTGACAGGTTGCGGGATTGAAGCTCATGTGTGAGGGCGTCAAAGACCTGTCTGGCACCGGCAGCGAGGCTTGTCGTGCCGCTGCTGACCAAAATCATGACCTCTCTGGTCTCAAGCTCATCCATAAAAGACCTCCTTTTTCAACAAAATACTGCAAATGTATGACTAACCGTGCAAATTTTAAACCGTGAGTGACAGGACAGCAAATTGTTTTTCATAAC
>JAMOPK010000061.1 GCA_027064565.1 Caldifarciminota bacterium
ATATCCTCACGGTCAAAGAACTTGAAGCAGCGTTCAAGACGATCTTCAACCTGATAAAAGAGGTTAAATCAGAGGGTTATGCGGTCCATTTCAACATAGCTGGAAGTCGGAAGACGCTCTCCGTTGTGGCGGCAGTTGCCGCTCAGATGCTGTTCGATGACCGGGATCATGCGTGGTATCTGATTTCGGACGAGAAGCTCATGGATAAAAGGGCATTTTTGCCGGATTCCCCTGATCAGATCGAACTCATAGAGATACCGATCATCCCGTGGAGTGATGTCGATCCCCTGATGACAGTCATCGCCAGCTCCGATAACCCGTTGGAGGACAGGGAACTCTACAAAGAGCTATATCGGCGCCGTAAGAAGCGGGCGGCCGAATTTTTCATCAAAAATGAACTCACGCAGAGTGAGCGCAGGGTGCTTGAGGAAATAGTTTTGAACGGCGGGAGTAATAGGGAAGTGGCTGAAAGGCTTAGGAAATCCCCCCGAACGGTTGAGCATCAACTCCAGTCCATTTATCGTAAGATCAAGGAATTTTTTGGCATTTCTCACGATGCCCGTCTCCGCCGTGACTTCCTTCTCAGGGAATTCGGCCAGATCTTCGGTGCTCAAATAGGTAGAACTACCCATTGAAAAATCAAAAGATATGAATTTAAACTAAGCAAAATCTGGAGGTTAGTTAAGTGGTGGAGAGATTCAGGTTGAAGGTATTGACGCCCATGTTCATGGGCGGGGCGAATCCCCGCGGCGAGCCCGAGCTTCGGGCCGCATCGATAAGGGGAGCGATGAGGTTCTGGTTCCGCGCCATCGCCGGCGCCGTGACAAGCGACCCGAGAGAGGTTTACAGGCTGGAATCCGAGGTATTCGGCAACACGGAGCGGAAGAGTAAGGTTGTGGTGAGGGTGAAGCCAGAAAACATAATTCCGTTAAATAGAGGCGAAAAGGTTAAAAAGATAAGCTTAACCACTTTGATTGAACAGGGTTACAATTTGAACTTTCTTGCTTATTGGGCAAATATGGGCTTAACAAAATATGGAGGACGAGGCATAGGTTTTGTGTGGTCTCGTTACGGATTTAAGCCTGATACCACTTTTTATGTGGAGATTTCAAGCACTTCAGTTGAAATCCGAGAACTTGTGTCTTTAGTTTTCCAAATAGCGGTTCATTTTGGTGGATTTGGTTCGCGATGGAGACATGGATTTGGAAGCTGCGAGATTCAAGACACTAATAAGCCATGGAATTCACTTATTGACGAAAGCATACGACAAATATCTTCATTTGCCGAACAGTTGGGTATAGCTATAGGGAAATATTCAGAAGATTTACCTCTTTTTGCGACCTTAAAAAATGTCGAAATTTTTGAAGGGAATATCCCTACGAGCCGGAATTGGATAAATGCGTTAACATGGATTGGCCTTAAATATCGTGAATTTAGAGTAAAAGACGGGAATTATCGAAGATTTGGTCATACCAGAGATTACCTCGATTTTATTAAGCCAATCTTTAACGGAGATAGGGTAAAGGAACCGGTTAATTTATCGAATGATATCTTTGGTTTACCAATACAATTCACCAAGCGATATAAAGATACATATACGGGACGCTTTATAACTAAAACTGCAATGGTTAATGTTGAAAATAAAAAATTAGGGATAAACAGAAGGGCTACCCCTCTAATTCTACATGTAGAACCAGACAAAAACTTGATTAGAGCGACAATTTTTCATGCGAAATTTCTTCCAGAAAGAAAAGACACACCTTACTTCATTGACTACAGAGGCAACCAGACCCTTGTCCAAAAACCAATCTCAAAAGATTATGAGCGTATTACTGAATTTGTAGAGAATTTTTTGGGATTAAGAAGGAGGTTTTCAAATGTCAAACAATGAATTATGGCTTCGTAAAATAGCGGCGTTTTTGCATGACCCGCCTAACAAGGCTATGAACCCTAAGCAACGCAGAAATATCGCACGAGAGATTATACAAGAAGTTTTTGAGCCCTCCTTTAACTATGACACTGTTCTACCTGATGTTGAGAATGGATACCACCAAATCTCTGCTGCTTCCTTCAAATACGAGTTGGCGAGTTTGATAGAAAGACTGCTTCATGAGCAAGGACGCTACAAAAAAATTGATTCTGTATTTGCGACCCACCCGTTGTGTGTAACGCATCTCAATTTTGGTGATAAAAAACATCTTAAAAAAATGACCGATAAAGTTAAGCAAAAAATAATTGAATACTGGAAAGACGAGATAGATAAAAGAAAGCTGACGGAGATAGATAAGAAATTCCTACTTTTGTGGAGAATTCGTTTATCGGCTAAAAAGTGGGAAGAATGGACACTCAACGGTTTATACAAACATCTTCCGATAGATGAACGGGTAATAGATAATTCATTTGACGAATTTGCTCCCACACAATCGGCAATTGTCTCGACAGTTAATCCACAAAAAAACTTCAAACCTTTTCCCTCTTTCCTCATTCTCGAATTCAGGCCTGTCCAGAAATTCATCGCCAACGCCCGAAAAACAAGAGACCTGTGGTTCTCATCGTGGCTGATTTCGTATCTTGCATGGAAAGCTATGAAACCGATAGCCGAGGAACTCGGCCCCGACAACATCGTCTATCCCGACCTCTACAAACAGCCGCTCGTCGATGACTGGCTGAGGGGATTGAAAATCGAGAATATCGACGAACCGAATCTGAGAATGCCCACCTTACCCAACACCTTCCTTGCCATTGTGCCGACGGGTGAGGAGAAAGATTTCGCTAAGAAATCCCAGCAGGCGCTCAAGGATGCATGGGACGAAATCGTGAATGGTGTTTATGACCTTTTGACAGAAGCGGGAATAATGGAGAGAGGCTCACCTCTTGAAAAAGAGTTCAAACGACAAACCGAACAACTTCCCTTCGACATCTACTGGCTCGGACTCAAATGGGGGACGGAACCCGAAAAAGCCATCGAGGATTACAAAAACTTTATTACCCCCGGGAACGGTTGGGAATTCGGTGAACTGTGGGACAAAATCAGTGAGAAGGTTAAAAACCCAAACATCGGCGACACCTACGCACTGCTCATCGAGATGGCTCAGACAGGCCTCAAAGCGCTGAAATACCGTGGAAAACCGGAAACCGTGAACGAACCGGGTCATAAATGTTCGCTGTGTGGCGAACGAACAGCCCTGACTTATGAAGATCCTAACAACATAAACGAAATCAAAGACTTCTGGAAAAAGATGGCCGAAATATTCCCCGGACACATCAAGGAGAACGAACACCTCTGCGCCGTCTGTCTCGTCAAAAGGCTTGCGCCTAAAATAATTTACGAAAGTGTCAAAGAAAATGCGAAAAAGAATCAAAAATCGCCATTTTTTGAAAGCATAGTTAAGGAATTTGACTATCATTACCCATCAACCGGCTCTATTGCTATAGCGCCATTCATCAAAAAAGCATTTGATGAAAAAGTGGATTTTTCACCAATAAGTAAAACAATCAAAGACCTGTTAGAGAAAGCCTCAAATGATAATGATCGAAAGAAGATAAAAGACTTCCTTGATGCACATTTTACAGAAGGTAGAACCGTCCCAGCCATAAAAGAGCGGATAATTCCTAAAGACATTGCTGGTGAAAGATTTGAAGGCGGTTTTGAGCCTGAATGGTTCTACGATGAATCTTTCCCGAGATTTTACGATGAGCTTGAACACCAGAGACGCATAGGTGTGTTGAAAGAAGTTGAATATAAAGAGAAACGGAATTGGGCTGGGAAAATCGAAAATGCGGTCGAACAAATCAGGAAAGTTGCTAAGAAGGAACTCGGCGACAATTACCACATGCCCAAATACTAC
>JAMOPK010000062.1 GCA_027064565.1 Caldifarciminota bacterium
ATATTCGGCCTTCACCTCGATGGATGACCGTGTAATGCACGTGCCCCATCCCATCGACGAACTCGAAGAACGGGATCAAAAAGCTGACCTCAGGGTCGTCCCTGCTCAGCTCCGCCTTTTTCCCTGACCAGTTGATGTAAGGCGATGATGGCTCTCCGTCCGCAAGGTGCGGCGAGAACATGAACTTGGAGCTGACCCTGTAAAACCCGTTGTATTGGAGATAGATGGAATCCTGACCGACTCCGAGCGAAAGCGGCAGGCCCACCACGCCGATGAAATCCACCCTGATGGAAAACCCCGGAGTCCAGCGGTAAAGCGAGCCTTCGGACACGAAATAGATGTCGCTGGTGGTGGGGTCAGGCGTTGCGAGTTCGACGTTGTATCCCGTCAGGGTTGCGCTGACCTCGTCGTTCAGGATGTCGTAAACCACCAGCCCGCCGGTGGAACCCACGTAAAGCCGATCGAAATAGGTCGTCAAGGAGCGGACATCGTCGAATTTGCCGATGTTCCTGACGGACAGAAGCAGCAAGGTTTGAATGAGCAGGCCTATCATTTGAAAAGCGCCCTCAACCCTTTGATTTTGAACTCAAACTCGACCCGTTCCAGCAGGTTGAAAGCATCGAAAAGGTCTTTTCCGAGGCAAACCACGCCGTGTTTCTGAAGGATAAGGACATTATGAGAGGCGGCTTTATCGCGGACAAATTCGGCTAACTCCCTCGACCCCGCCGGCCTGTAAGGGACAAACCCCAACGGGCCGACATAATCCCTGACTTCCGGCAGTTGGGGTTCGTATTCCCGCGGCATCTGGAACGAGTAGGCCGTCACAAAGGCCGGATGGGCGTGAACTATAGCGTTGATGTCCGGCCTGACTTCATAGCTCCATAGGTGCATCCACATTTCCATGGACGGTTTTCTGTGCCCCTCAATCACGTTGCCGTCAAAATCGACCACAATAAGGTCTTCGGGCGTCAGCTCCGACTTACGGAACCCCGTCGGAGTTATGAGCACCCTATCGCTGGCAAGCCTCACGCTGAGATTACCGTCGGTGGCCACAATGTAGTCCTTCTCGTAGAGGAGCTGCCCGTATTTCACGATCTGCGATTTGAGCTCGTTGACGTCCATCCTCACCATCTCCTTGCCATGCTCTCCCTTTCCTTGCCGGTGGACACGAGGGTGGCTTTGACGCCGAGCTCCTCCTCGATGAATTTCACGAACTCCTCGGCTTCAACGGGTAGCATGGTGCCCCAGAACTCCTCCCATCCTTTGAAAGTGCGATATATGGGGCGCGCCTTCGCCCATTCGGATGCCGTCATCGGCGGATAGATGTGTTCCTTTCCCTCTATCTCGTAGGCGACAGCCACTTTGACCTCTTTCAGCCCCGAAAGCACGTCGATTTTTGTGATGGCAAGCTCGGTGACGCCGTTTATGAGCACCGCATACCTCAACGCCACGAGGTCAAGCCATCCGCATCTGCGGGGACGGCCGGTCGTTGCCCCGAACTCGTGCCCTTTTTCCTGTATCCAGCCCCCGGTCTCATCCTTGATCTCCGTAGGGAACGGGCCTTTCCCGACCCTTGTGGTGTAAGCCTTTGTCACGCCGACGATCCGCTGGATCCTGTTAGGACCTATACCGAGTCCGATGCTTGCACCGCCTGCGATGGTATGCGATGAAGTGACAAATGGATAGGTGCCAAAGAAGATGTCGAGATATGTGCCCTGAGCGCCTTCCAAAAGGATGTCTTTGCCTTCCGCTTCCAGTTCCCTGAGTTTTGTTGGCACATCCGCCACAAAGGGCCTGATTTTGCATCTCAACTCATTGAGATACTGGAGCATATCTCCGGTGGAAAAAGGTGGTTTTCCGTAACGGCTGCCAAGAATCTGATTGTTGAAATCCAGCGCTTTCTCGAGTCTGGGTTTCAGTTCATCCGAAAAGAGGTCTGCAACGGTGAGTCCGATCCTCGCGTAGCGATCACGGTAAGCGGGGCCTATGCCTCGTTTTGTCGTGCCAATGCCGCCGCGATAGACCTCCTCCCATTGGTCCTCCGATTTGTGGTAGGGCATGACGATTGATGCCCGACCGTCAACGAACAGCCTGCCTTCAGCACTGACGCCGGTGATCCCCTCGAGCCGCTCCACCTCCTCGATGAGGATTTCGAGGTCAAGGACCGTCCCGGCACCGATGATCCCGATCACATCCGGCCTTAGCATCCCTGACGGGATGAGGTGGAAGATGTAATCCTGTCCGTCCACGGTGACGGTATGGCCGGCGTTGGCGCCGCCCTGAAACCTCGCTACAACCTGATGGGATTCGGCAAGATAATCGACGATCCTGCCCTTGCCCTCATCGCCCCATTGAAGCCCGACAACAGCAGTATAACTCATTTCGTTCACCCCTCGATGTTGATCAGCTCGACGCCCTTAAGGGTCTGTTTGACGAGGCCGGTCAGCACTTTGCCGGGGCCGATTTCGACAAATCTGGTCACCCCGTTCTCGTGTGCGTAACGGACGGAATCGACCCAGAGGACGGGCGAAACGAGCTGTCTGGCAAGATTTTCTTTGATTTCGTTCGGGTCAGATGTCGGCCTTGCCGTGGCGTTTTGAATCACGGGAAACTGCGGCGGGTTGAAATTCACGCTTTCAAGGACGTTGCGGAACTTCTCTGCCGCCTCCGACATGAGCGGCGAGTGTGACGCCACGGAAACCTTGAGGACTACCGCGCGCCTGGCTCCACGTTCTTTCGCCAGCTTCGCCGCCTGTTCCACGGCTTCGGACTCACCGGAAATAACCACCTGAATGGGCGAATTTATGTTCGCTGCGACGACAATGCCGGGGACATCGCTGACGACTTCCTCAACCTTTTCCCGCGGGAGGCCAATTATTGCGGCGAGTTTGCCCGGCCGCTTTTCGCCGGCCTCTGCCATCAAACGCCCCCTTTCACGGACGAGGAGCACCCCGTCATCAAACGAGAAGACCCCGGCGAAAGCAAGCGCCATAAGTTCACCGAGACTGTGCCCCATGACGAACTCCGGACGCTCAAGTTCATCGTTCTCCCTGAGTGCTTCCACGATGGCCATCTCGGCCACAAAAAGCGCCGGCTGAGTGTATCGGGTGTCGTTGAGTTGCTCCTCAGGGCCTTCAAAACACAATTTTGCCACATCGAAGCCGAGAATCTCGCTCGCCCGCTGGAACAGTTCCCTTGCGCCCCTGCTTCTCTCAAACGCTGTGCGCCCCATCCCAACTTTCTGGGAACCCTGACCGGGAAACATGTATGCGGTTTTTGCCATATCTTACCTCCAGACTCGGATTTCAGGCCTCTATTTTAATGGCAGGGACCCGGTTTGTGGGTCTGCGGGACCCGGCCACGGGCTAAACGGTCAACCCCAACAACCTCAGGTTAATAACTCACATGACATTGGCCTTGAAGACGATGCACCCAATTTGATTCGCCGAAAAGCGATTTGTATAATCTGGAGGCGACATAATTCGGAGGGAAGGACGTAGAATGGAAGACGAGAGGGTCGAGACTTACCTTAAAAATTGTGTAATGCTTCCTCCAATTCGTCAACCTCAAATTGGCTATTTGCCGTTTTGTTTGTGATGTAGAATTTTTGAAAATGCTTCTTGAGTTCCTTCAGGAAGACAACAATGTCGGGCGAGACGCCCGACCCATCAAGACGCCACACTCACCATGACCCTTGCTCCATAACGATGTTCAGCCTACAATGACGCCCGCCCTACCAAGCTCTGACTTTATCCCTGACGGAGCGGTCAAAAAATGGAAGGCAGGAAAGCAAAATATCGGTAGGACGGCCGTCCCCCGGCCGTCAAATTACCTT
>JAMOPK010000063.1 GCA_027064565.1 Caldifarciminota bacterium
ATCAATAACTTTCTTTCGGGAGCCTCGGCGTCGTGCCATAGACCTCCACCTCCGCAACCCACATCATGTCAGGCGCATTTTCCGGGCCATCTCCTTTGTCCTGAAGGATTTTCACCCTGCTGCCTTTGATGCCGCCGATGGGGATCTTCGTCCTTGGATGTTGACCGTTTATCCTGACATCGGCGACCTTCCTGCCGTCGATCTGCAGGACAACCCGTTTCGACGTCTCAAATTCATCGTTTTCACGTGCCCAGTAGATGATCACGGAGTCGATTCGGGCAGGGTAGTCGGCAAGCTCGACCTCGATAAAATGGGGAAACGTCTTCTCGTCCGACGCCCATGCCGCATCAGACCACAACATCCGGAACTCGTTGCGGATGCCATCGTTCAGGGCATCAGGGCGGTAGCTGATGGAATAGGAATCCGTCCAGACTCTGCCTCCATTGCCCCTGTAAGCAAGGTTGTAAATCGATTCCCGAATGTATATCTCGCTCCTGAGCCTGAAGTCGGGATCGAATTTGAACGCCTCAGGGGAAACGCCGGTTGTGCACTTCACGGAATGGTGGAAGATAGAGTCAAGGTAAATTGTTGCCACGTAAGGGATAAAACCGTAAGAACATGCCCGGTTGTAATAGAACGAGATGTTAGAAGTGTCGGATGGATCGGCATAGTCGAGGGCGAAGACGTTGAAATGGTGGTATTTACGAAGTCGGTTGATGAAATTCACCGCAAAGTAGCCAGTCCACTCAAGAAAGCTTGAATCCGGCCTGAGATACCTTTTGTGTTTGAAATCGTAGCCCGGCATCGAGAAATCCTCCCACATCATCCCGTCGATAACCGGAGCGATGTCTTCAAGGATGGTAAATCCCCGGTTGGCAACGAGTTTCATGTCCGGGAAGGAGTCATGAATCTCCTTGATCAGGTCGATCATGGCGTAGTGGAATTCCGGCTTCAGGTCAGCATTGTCGATGGTGTCCATGAAGATGCCGTGAACGCCCTTCTTTTTGAGCTTTCTGATCCTGTCGAAAACGTGCCGATGCCAGAGTGTCGAAGCGGGATTTACGTAGTAGGAATGCCAGTTCCGATTCATGTCCGGCATCCCATCGCCGTCATCGTCAAAATAGTAGGATGCGTAGCCGCCGGGGCCTTTGCCATCGCCTTTGTGAAGCTGGTCGGTCTCTCCCAGCGAAACGTAGCCGATCACCCATGTTCCGGAATCTGAAATGGCCTGAATCTCAGCATCTTCGTAGTTCCTCGGCTCCATGATGGCAACATCGAAAGCGACGATGTCGCTGACCCTGTTTTTTCCATAATAACAAACGTAGTTTCTGACCGAATCCCATTCCACCCTGGGGCTGAATGCAAGGGCAAAAGCGAGCGCTATCATGTCACCCTCCAGAATTTTTGAAAATTATATTGCCGCTTTAAGAGGCAAATCCAGAGCTTCGGCTCTTTAATCGTGCGGTTTCAAAAAAATTTGGTCATCCAGCGGAGTGGAGTAGTGCGACTGCCCTGCTGACGGTCTTAGACCGGGTTTTTCGTTCGGGAGTTTTGAGGAGTTGGGCAGGTGCTATGGATTCAGATGGCTGCGGTCGTCAGGGCTTCAACGAAATGGGATAATCCTTTCCAGATGCGGGATTGGGTCTGTTGCGGCGCCCGTCCTAACATTCCCATAAGATATGTTATGTTAACTTAAGGTGGGTGAGCCACACAAAGCCAGCATGTGACAACCGACAGCCCCAGTTCCATTTTGAAAAGAGGGCTGCAATCAAGCTATCCTCAGCTGTCCTCAAGGGAAACCAGCATTATGGTGATTGGGGGAATGTGGAGAAGTCATTTCTTTGGCTTAATCCTGATGGAGCAGCTAAAAATGGAAGGCGGATAAGCTCAAACACAGGTGGGACGGCCGTCCCCGGCCGTCATGGAAACCTCAGGGAAAACACAGACCTCAGGGATGCAATCACCAGCTGAAGGTCAGGCTGGATAGCCCTCTTCATCCTTCAGGTTTGCATCAGTCCTTTGGGCTGTGGAGGCAGGTTGACTGAGGGCGAGAGCATCACATCCCGCCGGCCATGCCTTAAAATACACCCCAAAACCGCAGGAGAAGAGCATGAATGGCATTTATCTGATTCTGGCTTTGAGCCTTACGAATCCCCTTGATCTGCCACGTCGCATAGCGGAATCCGGGCCGGTAGATTCCGCCATCCTTGTCCTTGATCACATCATCGACTCGGCGAGGGGCACACCGCTTGAGGCTCAGGCGCTGCTACTCAAGGCCAGCATCTACCACCAGATCGGAGACGACGGGCGCGCACTGACCGTCCTTAAGGGTATGAGGCGGATGGAACTGCCGGACTACGTTGCCGATACCGCTTACGCCATGCTCGCCAGCATGACCGAAGACCCGAAACAGCAGGCCGAAATCCTGTCGGAATTCGTCAGAAAATATCCCTTTGCTTCTACACGGTTGAATGCGCTCTGGAACCTCGCCAACCTGTTCGAGTTTCTCAACATGCCCGACTCAGCCATGATGGCCTTGAAGGCCATCTCGGCGGATTACCCGGATTTCAGGGACACGGCTCAGGTGGAGATCGGGCGGTTCAGGGTGCAATTGGGGAACTGTGGCCGCGCGATGGTGCTGGCCCGCAGGCACATCGGCAGGGTATCAACCGCAAATTACGTGCTTTCGCTGGCCCATCTCGCCAGAGGCGACACCGGACTCGCCATCGCATTGAGCTGGGACAACGCCGAAACCGACTGGAACTCAGCGGCACTGGAGATCGGGCTTTTGAACAAACGGAACGCCAGCGCGCTGGGCCTGAGGCTCCCCTCCCCCGGTTTCGACAGATGGCCTTTGCAGCTCAAGCGGGAATGGGCAATTGCCGCAATCAACGTCGGCAAGGCCGATACGGTCCTCAAGCTCACTGCCCCGACGCTTTTCGACACGGTTGATGGAAAGAGCTACCGGAACCTGCTCCTTTTCCGATTCTACATCCTTTCAGAGCAGATGGATTCGGCGATGGTTATGGTGGATTCCCTGCCTCTGGAGCCGCCTTTCACCGGCTACATCATCAAATTCGCCAGACGCCTGATCAACATGGGGTATCCCGATCAGGCGATTCCTATACTCGAATCGATTTACACGTCGGGAAGGCATTACCCGATGGACGAACTTTTGACCACGCTGCATCGCGCATACCTCAGGGTCGGGAATTACGAAGCTGCTGCCCGACTGGAAGGCAAGATGGTCCAGTTCGGTGTCCCCATCCAGCGCCGGATCACGCTGGAAATCAAACGCCAGATCGAGGCCTACGAGCGGCTTTTTGAGGCAACCGGCGATTCCACGCACCTCAGAAACGCACGAAAGTTACAGGCCCTGATAAAGGACATTCCGACCGACACCTCGGCCGGGCGCGTGGAAGAGCTGATCAGGGAAGAAAAATACCAGCAGGCCTTCCGTGAGGTCGATCTCAGCCGCTACGACCTGCTCTACCGCATAGCCGTGGGGATGCTCCAGCAGGGGGATACGTTGCAGGCCTACGGCGTGCTTGGCCTGATCCCGCTCACCGGCTTCAAACTCGACCACGACGCCTTCAGGCTCAGGCTCATCGCAGGATATGGACTGGGAAAATTCCGCCGTGTCATCGACGATTTCAACCAGTATCAATCACTTTACGCCGATTTCACCCCGGACACAGCCGTCTGGCGGGTGGTGGGGCTGTCCTATCTGGCCCTCGGAGAATACGAGAAGTCGTTAGGCTGGCTCTACCCCATCGCCGATACAGGTCTATCCCACGCCATAGCAACGGCTTTCCTCAAGCTCGACC
>JAMOPK010000064.1 GCA_027064565.1 Caldifarciminota bacterium
ATGGCCGATTTGAGATTGTTGATGGCAACCATCGGGTCGCGGTGCGCCCCGCCGGGCGGCTCCGGCACGATTTCATCCACTATGCCCAGTTCAAACAGGTCCTGAGCGGTGAGTTTGAGTGCTTCGGCTGCGCGCGGCGCCAATTTCCCATCACGCCACAGGATGGCGGCGCAACCTTCAGGCGATATTACCGAGTAGATGGAGAACTGCATAGCCAGAAGGACATCACCGACAGCGATCGCAAGTGCCCCACCTGAACCGCCTTCTCCTATGACCGCCACCACGATGGGGGTTTTCAGCTGCAACATGAACTTCAAGTTCTCGGCTATGGCCATCGCCTGTCCACGCTCCTCGGCACCTATGCCGGGGTAGGCGCCGGGGGTATCGACGATTGAAACTATTGGCAGGTGGAATTTATCGGCCAGTTTCATCACCCGCATTGCCTTGCGGTAGCCTTCAGGATGCGGCATGCCGAAGTTGCGATAGACTTTCTCATCGACGTCCCGCCCCTTTTCCTGTGCTACAATTGCTACTTTGATGCCTTCGATCTTGCCGATCCCGGTGATGATGGACGGGTCATCCCTGAAATTTCGGTCACCGTGCAGCTCAATGAAGTCCTCCATCATGCCTTCAATGTAGTCTATGGCGTGTGGCCTGTCCGGGTGCCTCGCAAGCTGAACCTTCTGCCATCTTGTCAGGTTGGCATAGACCTGTTCCTTTATCTTTTCTGCCCTCTTCTGGAGCTGCTCAAGTTCGGCCTTCAACTCCGGATGCTCCTCCACAAGTGCTTTTAGCTCATCTATCTTTCTCTCTATCTCGTAGATTGGCTTTTCAAAGTCTAATAGATACATGGCTCAAAACTCCATTTGAATCCCTGTGATGAATGGTGAATTGAAGCCATAAAAGCCGTGTCTGTAGATATAGAAAAACCTGAACCTGTCTTTCACGCTGTAGCTCAGGCCGACCATCAGGGGGACGACCGTCTGGCCGATGCTGTAGGATGCGGACAGCTCGACAGCGCCCAAAAACAGCTTTCCGTAAATCGTGTGTGAGCTGACCACATCATGGGGCAGGGAATCGGACTTGAAGGTGGAATTGTTGAGCCACCTGTAGCCCACCACAGCCCTGTCTTTAATCCTGTATTCCGCCATGACGCCGATCTCAGTGGGGACGTTTATCGGATAACCGAGGTAAGTCTTCTTGAATCCGAAGTTTTTGATGTAGGCCGATACTGAGGCTCCGGGCAGTTTCGACGGCATATACATCAGCCCTGCCGAGAGGGCATAGCCCCGGGCTGTCGATTGGTAAAGACGGGAGAAAAAGCCTGAAATCCCGATGCCGAAAGAGGTCTCTTTGTCTATCCGAAAGGCCCTGTTGAGTCCGATTTCTGCGGCGTATGGAGAAAACTGGAGCATCAAATCGTCTTCAGGCCGGTCGCTTTGATACTCAACCGAACCCATGTTGAAATACCTGAATCTGGCGCCCCAGTTGCCATCTTTCAAATAGATGGAATAGATGCCCTCGTCCAGCAGCCATGAGGTGTAGTTGAACCCGACAAACCTGCCCGGCAGGATCAGCTGAGCCGGGTTGTTCCATATCCCGTTTATCTGGTCGATCTGAGGTGCAGCGTTGCTTACCCTCAGAAAATCAAACCCGGGATTCACGGAGTTGATCAATAAAAGCAATAAAATGCTCATTTTCAAGCCTCCCTCAAAGTAAATTTGGGATTTGATGTTACGCCACCTTAATGTAAGGGTCAACATCTCGATGTAAAACTGCCAAAAGATGTTGACCAAGTTCTTCCATATCCCCAAAATTCGCTCTGAAAAATTGTTTGATGCCTTTCTCGATTCATCAACCTCAAATTTGATCCTCATTTACCGAAAATACCGTGTGGCAGGATGTTAGCTCATTCTGATATGCCAAAAGGAGTGAAGGATTGGCTAAGAGGGGATACCCCAAACTACCCTCCAACCTGAGGAGAAAAATCAAAAACTTCAGGAAAAATTTTACTCTTTGGAAAAGTTTTTTTCTCAATGTGCATAAGGAGATTAGGTTGGACACCGTTGCGGAAAACACCGTCAAAGGATATACTTGAATCTCCAGAATTTTTGTCTCAGGAGGCGAAAAAGAGATGCTTAAAGCCCTTATAGAGAAGTTTATCGGCAACAGAAATGAGCGAATCATTAAGAAGCTCTGGCCGATAGTAGATGAGATAAACGAAATCTATGAACAGTATCATTCCCTGCGCGATGAGGAAATACCGGCCAAAACCGAGGAGTTCGTTCAGAGGATAGCTGAAGGTGAGGATCCCGATGAACTACTTCCGGAAGCCTTTGCCCTCGTGAAAGAGGCTGCCCGTCGTCTCGTCGGCAAGAAATGGCTTGTGACGGGCGAGCCTTACGAATGGGACATGATCCCCTTCGACGTTCAGCTCATAGGCGCCATCGTCCTGCATCAGGGCAAAATAGCGGAAATGGCCACCGGTGAAGGTAAAACCCTTGTGGCGACCATGCCGCTCTACCTCAACGCCGTGATCGGGCGTGCCCGCGGGCTTCAGGGAGACAAAAGGTTCCTCGTCGATGGTGAGCCGAGGGGTATAGCTCATCTGGTGACCGTTAACGATTACCTCGCGCGCCGCGATAAAGAGTGGATGGGGCCGCTCTACGAATTCCTTGGCCTCACGGTCGGGGTCATCCAGTCAGGCATGACCCCTGAGGAAAGAATACCTGCATACAATGCGGACATAACTTACGGGACGAACAACGAGTTCGGCTTCGACTACCTTAGGGACAACATGGTCTATATCCCTGAGCACCGCGTCCAGCGCGGTCACATTTACGCCATCATCGACGAGGTGGACTCGATCCTGATCGACGAGGCGAGGACACCGCTCATCATTTCAGGTCCGGTGGAGCATTCAAACGTCGAGATGTATCGCGAGATGAAACCCGTCGTCGAGCAGCTGGTGCGACAGCAGGTGAACCTCGTCAACCGCTGGCTCTTTGAGGCGGAAAGACTGCTTGCCCAGGGCAAAAACAAGGAGGCGGCGGAGAAGATCGTCCTCGCCAAATACGGGCATCCAAAGGCCAAAAAGCTGTTCAAACTCTTGCAGGAACCCGGGGTTATGAAGCTGGTGGATCAGGTAGAGATGGAATTGATGAAAAAGGAGCTTGGCCAGAAAGAGGAAACCCGCCTGAAAAAACTGCAGGAAGAGTATCTTTACTACGTTGTTGATGAAAAAGCGCATACGGTTGACCTTACGGAAAAGGGCCGGGAACAGATCAGGAAATACCTGCGTTACGATGTGTTTGAGTTGCCCGATATTTCAACTCTCATCCATGAAATAGACCAGAGAACCGATCTCACCCCAACCGAAAAATTCTACGAAAAAGAGAAAATTTACAGGGAATACGCCGACAAACGTGACAAGATCCACGCCATAACCCAGCTCCTGAAGGCCTATTCGCTGTTCCAGAAGGATGTCGATTACGTGGTGATGAACGGCCAGGTCATCATTGTTGACGAGTTTACGGGCAGATTGATGCCGGGCAGAAGATGGTCGGACGGCCTGCACGAAGCCGTTGAAGCGAAAGAGGGTGTCAAGATTCAGGCCGAGACGCAGACCCTCGCCACAATCACCATCCAGAACTATTTCCGCATGTATGAGAAATTGGCAGGCATGACGGGAACCGCCGCAACCGAAGCCGCCGAGTTCTGGGAGATTTACAAACTCGATGTCGTGACCATCCCCACGAACAAGCCCGTGCGCAGGGTTGACTACCCGGACATCATTTTTAAGACCAAAAAAGAGAAATACGAAGCGG
>JAMOPK010000065.1 GCA_027064565.1 Caldifarciminota bacterium
GGGATAAAATCATTCCCCAAAAATTGTTGAGAGATAAGGTTATGCAAGATTTTAACAGTAAAAATTGATAGCGTCGTAAAAAGTAGAACCGATGGCTAAGTAAAAATCTTCATATACAAGGCATAGTGTTTGGGCATACGTGAAGACATACAGGTAGTATGTCAAACGTATGACCAAACACTATAACACAGTAGATGGAGATTTTTACGACGCCATCAAAATTAAGTCAGAAACTTGAGTTAGTAGTATCATGCCTTAACCAAGGTAATAACCCCGATAATGATAAAACCTATTCCAGAAATGTAATTTAATGTTTTTGGGCTGATATAGTTTGATATTAAACTTCCGGCAATAACGCCTATTGCGGACGCTACGATTAAAGCTAATGATGCGCCAACAAAAACAGTAAGCTTGCTAACCTCTTTGTCTGCAGCAAAGAGCATTGTCGCCAGTTGTGTTTTATCACCCAATTCAGCAAAAAAAACTGATGCGAAAACAGTGAATAGTATTTTGATATCCATTTTTGATGAACCCATAGAAAGTCAGCGGAATAACGGTCAAACGCACCCGCTTGTTCTGTGATTATTCTTTTGCCCAATTTTCAATTTGCAACGATTTTATCATATTGAATTTCTTGATATTATTTACAACAACAGTAAGATTCCTGCTTATTGCATGTACTGCAATAAGCAGAGCAAGATATCCCTTGGGCAGGCACGGGGGCCTGCCCCTACAACGAGGACGCCGTGGAAATGGTTGGGCATGATAACATATTCATTTACTCCCAAGCCATCGTAAAAAACTGGGATTTCATTCTATGTTTGTTCAACCATTTTTCCTGCACCGTTCAATATCATTTTGCCGTTCACGATTTCATCAAACAAATGCAAACGGTTTTGGGCACATATCGTAATAAAACACACCCCTGCCTGAAGGATAGATCAGTTGCTACATAAATTTACTACCATTTTTGCTCTTAATCAACATCACTTATCTCGACATACCAGTCATCTTTTCTCATTTTTCAGACATATTGTCGCTATATATCCCAATTGTCAATAGCGTCCCCATCCCCATCCTAGATATAATTTTTCTACTGTACAACTGAAACGTGGTCATGCCGTCTGGCGTTAAAAGCCATAAGAACACACCTACATTTAAAAGAACAGTGATCCAGAAGACGAAGCGGAATTCTTGTTTTTTGGACTTGTGCCGTAATTTTTGTTGGGCAAAAATAGCCCCCGGCCATCCTCCAACTAATGATAATAGGTGGAGGATATTTTCGCTTGTACGCCATGCACCTCTTTGAGCTGCTGATTTGTCAAAAGCATATGCTGCGAAAGTTATTATGCTACCAGCAAAATAAATAACGAGAAGGAATAAAGGGATTTTTCCAGTAACAGCAAAAAAGCTAATAACAAAAAGAAAGGCTACGGCAATGATAATTGAAAATGCCCCTTTTTTACAGAGGTTATCGCCAGGCAATGTCGCTTTTTCAGCACGAGGTCTACCATTTTTGTCAGTGGTAAGAGAATAGGTAACTTCTTGATTAATTTCAGGACGTCTGAAGCGATTGTTGAAGGCAGAGATATGTATAAAAACTGGCTTGCCAGTAGCATTTGGAGTGATAAAGCCGAATCCTTTATCATCATTCCATTTCGTTATTTTTCCCTTGGTACGCATAATTTCATTTCTTCATAGGTTTAACGCGAAAGTAACCAGCGGCGGATTATCAACCGCAGGCCTCCACAATTCTAAAACAAATGTAAACAGCAATGATATTTAAAAGACCACAGTTTTAGTCGTCCGAGTTAACTGCTTTGTCCGGCCTTGGCCTATCAATAAGACTACCGTGAACGTATCGATGAAGAATACTCGCCATTAGTGTTTGGTATGGAATCCCATTTTCAACTGCAATGGCCTGAATCTCCTCTAAAACTTTTGAAGATATCCGTATATTAACTCTTTTGTCTTTCTTTAAGGTTTTTCTCGCATATTCCTGATGTCTTTTGACTTCGGCCTTAAAATTTTTAACTTGTTTCCATTCACCACGTTCGAATGAATCAAGAATATCCTTTTCTTCTGTATCAAGTTTTATCTTGCTCATTTTTTCCTCCTAAATAATCCCGCGTGGCCTTTCGACTGGGAATAATCGTTTTTAAGAATTTCCCTTCTGAGGATTCTATAAAAGGGACAAGATAAGCGTATTCATTAATTTCAACGACAATAATTTGCTGACCAGGATATTTTTCTTGGTTAGGATGGACAAGCAAGTCCAATACATCGCCACGTTCAATATGCATCACAATTTGTTCAAAGCTGATACCGCGCTCGACCTTAAGCTTTTCATTCTTTTTGAAATCCCATTTATAGTAATCCATCATTCTTACCATTTATCACATTGTATGCCTTATGTCAACAAGCAAACCTTGATGGCGTCGTAAACAGGCTCTATATACTGTGTTATAGCGTTTGGCCATACGTTGGACATCCTGTATGCCTTCACGCATGACCAAACACTATGCCTTGTATATGAAGATTTTTACCTATCCATCGGTTCTACTTTTTACAGGTTCATTACAGTTAACAGATTATGCAAAAAGAACCAGTCTCACTTATCTTGACATATCAATCATCTTTTCTCATTTTTCAGACATATTGTCGCTATATATCCCAATTGTCAATAGCGTCCCCGCCTCTTTATCCGTCAGCAAAACACCTGCCGAACCAAAATCTCGATTCATAATGGTCAATTTTTTTGCGTGCGCTCGCCTCGTAAGTAGGCAGCCCAATACACGCCGGCGACTAACAGTGTACCTCCCACTATGTTGCCCGCGCTCACCGCAATGATATTCCTAATGATCCCGACCATCGACACCGCACCCTGCCCATCCAGCATGAACCCAAGAGGCAGAAAGAACCAGTTCGCAATGGAGTGCTCGAAGCCAATGACCACGAAGGCGGTAATGGGGAAGATGATCGCCAGAATCTTGTCGGTCACGCTGCGTGCGCCTATCGCGAGCCAAATCGCCAAGCAGACGAGTGCGTTGCAAAGGATGCCGCGCGTAAAGGCTATGGTGAGGGAAAGACCGGCCTTAGTTTGAGCAATGCGGATCGCAGTTTCACCTACTTCACCACCGCCCAGACTAGCAATGTCACTCCACACAACAAGCAGAACTGTTCCCAGGCAACCGACCACATTGCCAACGTAGACAATGAGCCAGTTCCGCATGACCTCTCGGGTGCCGATCAGGCCGCTGGCCCAAGCCATCGCGATGAGGTTGTTTCCAGTGAATAGCTCGGCACCGGCTATTACCACAAGGATTAGTCCGAGACAGAAACTGAGACCGCCAAGCAAACGCGTCACACCGAAACCAAGACCGGTCTCAGTAACCACCACTGTAAAAAAGATAGCACCCAGTGAAATGAAGGCACCAGCCAGTATTGCCAGTACGAGTAGCGTGAGGACATCAGTGTGCGCCTTCGCAACACCGAGGAGCTCGACCTTTCGAGCAATCTCAGGCGGTGGGTACGCATCGCTTAGATACGATTCTTTATCCATTATGATTACTCCCTCTAATGTCCGGATTTTGCGGGACGCTCCTGACAAACTGGACCAACTGTTTTGATCTTTTTCCTTTGGGTATTTTTTCTATTCGTCTCAAGGATAGATCAGTTGCTGCACAAATTTACCAACATCCGTATGGGGTCCCTTTGGTGACGGAAAGGATTTTTCCTGCCTTCAGAATTGATAATTTTCATCAGATTGCCAATTTAATGGATTGTCGA
>JAMOPK010000066.1 GCA_027064565.1 Caldifarciminota bacterium
GCTGTGATTCGGGCCTGAATTCAGGTTTTTCAAAAACCTTTTTGGATAAAGGTCATGTTAGCCCATTGACTCACAGAGGGTAAATGTCAATAATTAGGACGCTATGATGAGCGTTGACATTGTGAAAAAGATCGAAAAGATAGCTGATCCATCTCTCAAGGACATCCTGTTATACATAATCGAGCAGATTGAGACCATAAGAGAGGAAATGCTCACTAAGAAAGAATTCCGCGATTTTGTCCGTAACAACGATGAAAACTTCAAAAAAGTCTGGAAAGCCATCAATGAACTCTCCGAGGCACAGAAACAAACTGAAAAGAGGCTTGATAAGCTGAATCAAAGATTCGATGGACTGAATCAGAGAGTTGATGGGCTGACCCAAAGAGTCGATGGACTCACCCAGAGAGTCGATGGACTGACTCAGAGAGTCGATGGGCTGAATCAAAGAGTCGATGGGCTGACTCGGAGAGTCGATGGGCTGAATCAAAGAGTTGATGGACTGACCCAAAGAGTCGATGGGCTTACTGAAGCACAGAAACGAATCGAAAAGCGGCTTGATCAGCTCACTGAGAGAGTCGATGGGCTTACCGAGGCACAGAAACGAATCGAAAAGCGGCTTGAGGGCGTTATCAGAAAACAGGAAGTGATGTGGAAAGAGCAGAAGGCTATGCGGAAGGAGATCGGTGGACTTGCCCATTCCATCGGATATTTCCTTGAGGATCGGGCTTATCGAGGGCTTCCCGGTATTCTAAAGGAGAGATTTGACATTGAGGTGACCCAGCCGCTGAGAAGGATACATGTGGAGACAGGCCGCAATCGATATGCTGAGATCAACGTCTTCGGTAAGGGGATCCGGGAAGGCAAGGAGCTTTACATCATCGGAGAATGCAAAGTGAGGCTTACCAGAAAAGACGTTAACAAATTTCTCAAGACACTGGAGAAGGTTGGGGACAGATGGGAAGGCGAAAAGTTCATCATCATTGTAGCCTATCACGTCACGCCATCTATCGAGCAATATGTCAAAGATAAGGGACTCAATCTAATTCATTCCTTTGAACTCCCTGTCTAATCCGAACAGTGTCTTTTCCAGAGTTTAACTTTTCTTTGAATTTCGGGTCTTGATCCGATTATTTTGACGGCCATTCCACTTTTATTTCGATCTTTCCGCTTTATGAGCAATTGGACGCCATGGCGAGCCTCATAATTCGGTGAGGCAGGAATTCTGTCCGACGATATCAATTTGGAGCAGTCAATTTGGATTCTGGACATTATCCCCGCTGAAAGTGTAGAATTATCAACCTCTTCAAAATATTCGGAAAACAAGGAGATTTGTGGATGGCTGAAACAAAACAGGTAGGCGAGATAGTCAAAGTCGCCGGTCCCCTTGTGGTCGCCAAGAACATGTTGGGATCAAAGATGTATGATGTTGTCTATGTGAGCGACCACAGACTGATCGGCGAAATAATCGAGCTCAAAGAGGACAGAGCGTCCATTCAGGTCTATGAGGATACGACCGGCATAGGCCCCGGTGAACCGGTTTACCCCACAGGCGAACCACTCTCGGTTGAGCTTGGACCCGGCCTCATCTCATCGATTTTTGACGGCATTCAGCGCCCTCTTGATGAAATAGCCGCAAGAGCAGGCCACTTTATCACGCGCGGAATCCATGTCCCTGCGTTGCCACGGGATAAAAAATGGCATTTCAAACCGATTCTCAAAGTGGGCGACCATGTAGAACCCGGAGACATCATCGGCGAAGTCAAGGAGACTGATCTCGTCAACCACAGGATCATGATCCCGCCGAACGCAAAACCGGGCAAAATTGTTAGCATTGAGGAAGGCGATTTCACCGTTGAAGACGTTGTCGCTGTTGTGGAGACAGAAAGTGGAGACAGATATGACGTCAAACTCTACCACAAATGGCCGGTGCGTGTCCCGCGCCCCGTCAAACAGAGGCTTTTCCCGGACATCCCGATGGTTACAGGTCAGCGAATAATCGACACGTTTTTCCCGGTTGCGAAGGGCGGCACCGCGTGCGTGCCGGGGCCATTCGGGTCAGGGAAAACGGTTATCCAGCATCAGCTTGCCAAGTGGTCGGATGCCGACATTGTGATTTACATCGGCTGCGGCGAGCGCGGCAACGAGATGACCGACGTGCTCATTGAGTTCCCCGAACTCAAAGACCCCCGTTCCGGCCTACCGCTCATGCAGAGGACAGTTTTGATAGCCAACACGTCGAACATGCCGGTGGCGGCAAGGGAAGCGTCGGTTTATACCGGAATCACCATTGCCGAATACTTCCGGGACATGGGCTACACGGTGGCCTTGATGGCTGACTCCACGTCGAGATGGGCAGAAGCCATGCGCGAGATTTCAGGCCGACTGGAGGAAATGCCTGGTGAGGAAGGTTATCCGGCTTACCTTGCGACACGTGTCGCTTCGTTCTACGAGAGGGCCGGCCGCGTGAAGACCCTCGGACAGGAGGACAGGGAAGGTGCATTGACCGCCATCGGAGCAGTCTCGCCGCCTGGTGGTGACCTTGCTGACCCTGTGGTTCAGGCAACTTTGAGGGTGGTCAAGGTGTTCTGGAGCCTTGACGCTCAGCTTGCTTATCAGCGCCATTTCCCAGCAATTCACTGGCTCCGAAGCTACTCGCTTTATCTCGATAGCGTCAAGCCCTACCTCGACCGCGAAATCGGCGAGGATTTCTACAAAATGTCAAAAGAGGCCATGACGATCCTCGAAAAAGAGGCCGAGCTTCAGGAGATCGTCCGCCTCGTTGGTCTCGATTATCTCTCCCAGCCTGACCAGCTGCTCATGGAAATAGCCCGCTCGATCAGGGAGGACTTTCTGCATCAAAATGCATTTGACCCGGTTGACACTTACAGCTCGCTCAAAAAGCAATATGAAATGCTCAAAACTATCTTCCACCTTTACGACAGGGCAAAGAACGCACTTGAAAAAGGCAAAAGCGTGGCCGAGATCCGCAAGCTTGCGGCATGGGAAAAGGTCGCTCGCATGAAATTTATCGAGGAAGACAGGGAAGGCAAATTTGTCCACAAATTTGAGGCATTGAGGAAGGAGATCGACGATGAATTCCAGAAATTTACAGCTTGATCCCAAAAGGTTCACGGAATACAACACCGTGACCGATATTTCCGGGCCGCTCCTTTTCGTGGAAGGCGTTGAAGGCGCCAAGTATGCCGAACTCGTCGAAATATCTCTGCCCGACGGCACAAAGAGGACCGGGCAGGTGCTGATGGTAGAAGAGGATAAAGCCCTCGTTCAGGTGTTTGAAGGCACTCAGGGGATCGACATCGACAAAACCAAAGTCAGGTTTCTCGCACGGGGCATCGAAATGCCGCTTTCTGCCGACATGTTGGGGCGCGTTTTTGACGGTCTCGGACGCCCCATTGACAACGGACCTGACATCATCCCCGAGGATAAGCGTGACATCAACGGCGCTCCGATAAACCCCTACGCAAGGGACTACCCCAACGAGTTCATCCAGACCGGTATTTCGGCCATAGACGGCTTGAACACTCTTGTCCGCGGCCAGAAACTGCCGATATTTTCGGGTTCAGGCCTGCCGCACAACAGGATGGCCGCTCAGATAGCCCGTCAGGCCAAAGTGCTGGGAAAAGCTGAAGAGTTTGCGGTGGTGTTCGCCGCAATGGGCATCACCTTCGAGGAGGCCCAGTTCTTCATCAACGACTTCAAAGAGACCGGGGCAATTGAAAGGGCGGTGCTGTTCCTCAACCTTGCTGATGACCCGG
>JAMOPK010000067.1 GCA_027064565.1 Caldifarciminota bacterium
CGAACCTCAAATATTTCCGATGGTGAGCGATGCCGAATCAGCGCTTTGATCCGCCTGAACCGAACTTTCGGCGAACCTGAGCCGTCTTTCAGAAACGATTTCACCGACTGTGGATCAAACGAAAGCGTGTAGATTTCCCGTTCATCTAAAGGCAGCTCGACGGTGTCCGCCGCCTGTTCCTTGATTCCGAAAATCCCATCGACAAATTCGCCCATACGAACGACTTTTAAAACACCGTTTTCGAGCACAAAAACGGGTTCATCGGGCGTTATGCTCTTGCCCGACCCTGTAACCCCAAGCAGAACCTGATATTTGACGCCGCGCCGCAGGTTCTCGACCAGCTCCCTGATGGCTTTGGGCTGGTCGCCCGCCGGCTCATACGGCGCATGCAACTTGAATTTGGCCATTGGATTTCACCGCCTCATCTCAGGGCAAATTCGATGTTTATGGTAACGAAACCCCTCGAAGATTTCAAAATTCAGCAAATTCCCGCAGTTTCATCATAATCGACGAGCTGTCCGAACGGAAGAAATTAGCCATTTATCCGGACACAACGAAATCAACTCATCTCTAATCCTACGGAGACATCAAAAGAGAGAAGTCAGCCGACTCCTCAGGGCAGAGCTATTTCTTCTCTTCCTTCACCTCCTCGTCGTATGCCCTCCACGGTGGCGAGACCACGCAGATAAAGGTCAGGGTTGTGTCACCCGTGTTCTCCGCCCACTGATAGAGACCGGGAGCGATGTAGATGGCATCACCGGGAGCTATTTTCATCGTTGAATCCTCTATGTGCAGTATCCCTTCGCCCGAAAGGATGTAATAGACCTGAGCGCTTGTCCTGAGCCTGTGGGGCAGGGTCGATTTCCCCTTTGCAAGTTCGACACGGGCAATGCTGAATCCCGGATTCACGCTGTCGTTCTTCGGGTTTATGACTTCATAGACCTTGAATCCGCCGCCAGCAGTGACAACTTTGCAGGAATCAACCTTCTTGACGAGGATCAGAGGACCCTTCATCTCGGCACGGAGTGCCGTGACCGATCCAACCAACAAAAGCATGATCAAGGAATTGCGCAACATCGCTGCACCTCCCGTTTAGATTGTTTTAATGTGCAAATTTCAATGCTTTGTCAAAGTATATCTTACTCCTACTTTTTCAAAACAGGCAAATTATTGTGTTGCTCTCGGATTAGACCACAAAACAATATAATAGTTTTCATTCAAAACACTACATAGGAGGTTGGAAATGGCCGAATTGAAAGACGAGATCCTCAAGGTGTTGACGGACCTTGTCAGGATCAGGAGCACGGCTGACAGGCCGGATGAGCTGAAAAGAGTCATCGATTACGCTGAGAACTATTTATCGGCTCCCTCAATCATCAAGAAGAGATATGAGAAAAACGGCAAACATTCGCTTGTTGCCACTTTTCATGATACCATGGAGCCTGAGGTGATGTTCGTCGGACACATGGACGTCGTGGAGGCCGAGGACTGGCAGTTTGAGCCGAAGATCGAAGGGGACAAAATCCTCGGTCGTGGTGTCATCGACATGAAAGGGCCTGATGCCGTGATGCTCAAGATGTTTAAAGACATCGCTGGAAGTGGCGGAAAGCCCAACATCGGACTCATGCTGACGACCGATGAGGAAGTCGGAAGTGAAAACGGAGTCGAATATCTCCTCAAAGAAGTCGGCTGGGGCGCCAGATTTGCCGTCATCCCGGATGGTGGAGGCTCGTTCAACATCGTCTATCGTGGCAAGGGAGTCGTTCATCTCAAGGCCAGAGCAAAGGGAAAAGCCATTCACGGCTCAATGCCATGGCTCGGCGAAAATGCCATCGACAAAATCATCGATTTCTACACCGAGCTAAGGGAGCAATTTCCCAAGGAGCCGTGTGGCGACCCGATCCACTGGCACAACACCATCAACATAGGCAGAATCGAGGGCGGCAAGGTGGTCAATCAGGTGCCGGATTTCGCGGAGGCCCATCTCGACATCAGGTTTGTCGAACCCTGGAGTTCCAGAGGGATGTTCGAGTTTGTGAAAAAATACGCTGACAGGCACGGCGTGGAACTGGAACTGATTTCCAGAGGCGAGCCGGTTGAGACCGACCCCAACCATCCTTACGTTCAGGCATTCAAGCGGGCTGCGGAATCCGTGCTCGGCCGGGATGTGAAGCTGGTCGTGGAATACGGCGCGACGGATGGCAGGTTCTTCGCCGAAAAAGGTATCCCCAACATAGTGACCTGCGCTGAGGGTGGTGGCGCACACTCAAGGGACGAATGGGCGCGCATTTCATCGTTCCCCCAGCTTTACGAGATAATGATGAAATTCCTGGAGGAAAGCGGATTATGAACTTGCTACCGATCATCTTTCTGTTGGGGAGCCTCAGAATGCCTGCTGAACTCCAGAAACAGCTGCAGGAAGCGCCTGAGGCCGTTTCTTCGGTCTGGTTTTTCAAGGCAGGCAGGTTCAGGCCATCGGACATGTTCAGGGCCGAGGTCTATGGGGCAAGGCTGAGGGCGAAATCCACGTGGCTGAACGGAACATCGTTCCTTGTCCCGAACGATCAGATAGAGAATGTCGGGGCCGCTCTTTCGGCTTCGGAAGTCAGGCCCGTTGCGGTCATGCGAAAAAGCTCGGATGAGAGGTTCAGGCTCCCCGAAAACTTCCCGTTCTACGGGCGAGAGCAATACGGCGAATCCTACGATCAGGTTGCCACCATAAACGCTGTGGACGTCCATAAGGCGGGCTATATCGGCGATGGTGTGGTCATCGGCGTGTTCGACACGGGCTTTGATTCGACTCATCCGGCAATCAGCCATCTCTGGGAGGGTCACCGAATACTGGCCCATTACGATTTTGCTTCAGGCGATCACATCGGCTCTTACTACGGCACGGTGCCTGTGCCGCCGATGGACGAGGTGAAATACGTAAACTCGATGGATCTCAAAGTCACGGATGGGCTTATCCTGCTCTCCTACAGCTCGGCGACGGAATCCCAGCTCTCCGCTTACCCGATGGTCAAAAACAAATGGCGCATCCATCTCCTGATGGGCTACACCGACCCATCCGGCAATGTTGCATGGAGGCAGGATGCATTCGAGCTTGTGGTGGATTCCTTTGCGATACGACCTCGCATGAGCTATCGAGACGGCAGAGTCTATGTGGCTTATCAGGCGATGCACAGGTTTTCGGGTTTCGATATCGGCTACGTGCAGGTGGATACCTCCGGGACCATTTATGCCGGGCCGTTCATCATCGACAGCTCGATGGACAACGACCTCGATCCCGCAATTTTGATGGATGGACAGCATATCCTGATAGCATATCTCTCGCTTCCGGAAGGGGTTTACGTCATCAAACAGTCCGATGATGGCCGCAATTTCACCATCCGGGATACTTTCCACGTCGAGGGCACCTTTCCGGGAGGGAACTGCGGTATCAGCACGCCGTGGGGGCCTGTGTTCGCATTCTCGGTGGACTCCTCAATCCACGTCGTGGTCGGGGACCAGCACGTGACAACCAATCTTTCGGGCACCCTGCCATCGCTCATCTTCTGGAACGACACAGTCCACATGATTTACGTGGATGGGGCAACCATCAATCACGCCTTCATCAATCCTGATGGCACGGTCGGAGAGACTGAGGTCGTGGCAACGGATTGCGGGCTCTCCGTGCCAGCGCTATCCGTTTACAACGATGAGCTGACCATCGTCTATGCGAATGAATCGGGCGAACTGGTCAGGAGAAGCCTTCAGAGCGGTTC
>JAMOPK010000068.1 GCA_027064565.1 Caldifarciminota bacterium
AAAAGTCGGGGGTCGGTGACCTTGTATTCCGGCAGTTTCCGCCCCTCAAGATGCGCCTCGATCGCCTCCCTTGCGACCCTGAGCAAAAACTGCTTCTCGCTCTCGTTCAGCAGTTCGTTGCGGTAAATCGCAAAGGCCGAATAGCCCACCACCCTTGAGCTATCGCCCGTTGCGGCCGCCGAATTGCCGTATTTCAGGAATTTGATGCCCGAAGCGCCCACCTCATGGGCTAAGAAAAGCCCCGCGGTCACCGGGAATATGCCGCAAAGCTCGTATTTTTTCTGGAAATAGCCCTGATAGAGTTCCACGGGGTCCATCGAGGCGATGGCGTCGATCGTGGCCTTGTCGATCCGCTCGCAGGTCACAAGGTCGTGGTAATGCGACAGGTCGGTGCTCATGACGATCAGGTAATTCCTGCCCCTGAGCGCTTTCGCCAGTCCCCTTGCAAAATCCCTGTATCGACAGATGTCACCCATGTAGCCCACTATGATCGGCAGGATTTTGAATTTCCCTTTGAGGGCGACCTGAAGGAACGGGAGTTCAACCTCGATGGAGTGCTCCTGAAGGTGAGCTGCGCGCACGCTGTCCGCCACGCCGGCTTCAATGAGCCTTCTGGCAATGGCCGTATCGATCGGGATGGTGCCGAGAGGCGTCCGATACGCGGCGAAAGGCGCCACCGAAACGGTGCGCAGCGGGTATCTGTGCGCGACGCCGAGGATCACCACGAGGTCGTAGTGCTTGCCGTAAACCTGTTTGAAGGACGTCGCCGCAACTGGACCGGAATACCGATACCCGGCATGGGGTGCTATCAGGCCGATGATGTGGCCGGGCACTTCGATCTCAGGAGCGGCCTCAAGCAGTCTGCTGACGCTGTCCCTGAGGACCACGGGATCGCCCGGATAAAACATGTTGCTCACAGCGGGGTTTCTCACGCCGGAAAAGCTCAACAGATAGAGAAGCATGAGGACTTTCATAATCTCCACCTCCGTTTGGGTCTGGATGTCAATATTTTCCATCCTGCCGAACCGCCGCGCAATCCGGGGAATGGGGGCCAACCCACCTGATTTTGCTTTATCCCCAATAGAATGGCAAAAATGAGAGATTGGAAAATCCCCCAACATCGGTGGGACGGCCGTCCTCGGCCGTCATCAAAGCCTAAGGGCAAGGGATCCCTGCTGTTCTCACCTCATGGAAGGTGTCAGGCAAAGCTACCCACCAGTCTCTGACTCAATCCTTGATTGAGCAATCAAAAAATGGAAGGCGGAAAAGCCAAAACATCGGTGGGACGGCCGCCCCCGGCCGTCAGACCACAGTCTTTCTGTCGTCCATGATGTGCTTTAACATTGGTGCAGTCAGATAGTTTGAAAAGCGGAGGCAAAAGGATGTCAGAAACCTCGAATGTCATAGCCACAGGATTCAAACTCATTGCCCCCGGCCATAGGGAACATCATCGGCGGACCTGTGGCCGGCGCACTCGGAGCTTTTGTTGGAGCTGCCGTGGAGGAAACCACAGAGGGTTTCATAGAACGAATCGGGCAGATACTCGCTGGCGTGGGGCCTGAGCTAATCGATGAGCAGTTACGCCATGCGTTCGCCGATGCCATCGAAATCGGCCTATCCGCCGCTGTCATCGAAGTCAAACAGCGCAACAGGCAGGACATCGAGAAACTCGATAAGAACGCAAGGCGCTGGCTTGAACGAAAGCTTGACGAGTTCCGGAAAATCCACACATGGGAGCAACTGAACGCTTTTGTGCCAGAGAATTTCGGCACCTTCAGAGAATTTTATTTTGAGCCAATTCGTCGATTTTTAAGCGAGGGCAAACCCGAATCCATCCCGGAAGACCTCATCGCCAAAATAGCGGAAGACCTTGCAAATAGCTCTCTTGACGCCGTCATCGAATCCGTGAGATCCGGCAAGGGCATGGCCATCTTCAACACCATTTTCACGATCTATGCAGAACTCTACACCAGAGCAGGGCTGGATGAACGTAAGCTTAAGCTCCGCATCAAACCGATGTTCAAAGCCGAAAGGAAAAGGCTTACGGAATGGACACTCCAGCAGATAGAACTCATGCGCAGCCAGATGGACAGTCGGCTCGACGAAATCGAGTTCCGCATCGACCTGCTTGAGATAATCGTTCAGAACCACGAACGCCGCCTAATTGAGCTTGAGCGAACGATGGCAAGGCAACAGGAGTTCTCCGCTGTCCCCCCAAAACCCCATCTCGGCGGATGGCACGGGCTGCCGGCAATTGACCTCAAAACCGCCGTCGATAGGCCCGAAATCCTGAACCAGCTGGAGGACATCCTGAACGGTCAGAAGCAGATCGCGGTCGTCGGACTGCACGGCATGGGCGGAGTCGGCAAGTCCTTCATCGTCAGGTTGTTCATCGAAAGAAACAGGGGTAAGCTCAAAGAACGTTTCCCCGACGGTGTGCTCTGGGTGGGCGTCGCAGAATCCGCCACCGCAGAATCGGCCGCAACCACCACACTCGCTTACATCTACGGTTCGCTCCAGGGGATTCAGGACAAACTCATCGCATTCAAGGGACTACTGACAGGCCATCGGATGCTCGTGGTGTTCGATGGAGCCGAGAACTTCGAAAGCGGCGAGGTCGAAAAGCTCATCTTCGACCCTCAGGATTCGAGGATAATATTTACCACAAGAAGGGATTTCGACATCCCGAAAATCGATGTGGATGTGATGACGCCCGACGAGGCCGTCGAACTTTTCAGGAAGATCATAGGCGGGGATGTGGTGAACTCTCAGCTTGAGGATTTCCAGAGGCTTGCCGATGTGCTCGGAAGGCTGCCCCTCGCCATCGAAATCGTGGCAAAACGGATGAAAAAGCACGGATGGAGTCCTTTGGAGACGCTCGAGAGGTTCAACGAACTCAGGACGAAGTTCATCAAAATGGGTCGTGGCCGGACGAAGGAGACGAGCCTTGAGGTTTCATTCGAGTTGAGCTTCAGGGAACTTAATGATTTCGAGAGGGATGTCCTGTTCGGCCTCGGCGTCTTCAGCCTGAAGGGTGCAAGGGAACCGCTGCTGGCTGAGGTTATAGGAATCGACCCGAAGGATGCCAGTGCTATGGATGAGTTTGCCCGTGCCCTGGAAACGCTTGCCGACCTCTCACTTGTGAAACCTCCGTCAAAGGAGGCCGGTGAACGGTTCTGGTCCATGCATCCGCTTTTAAGGGACTTCGTGAACATCAGAGCAGAGGAAGCCGGGAAATTGGACGATTTGCGCAGAAGGTTTGTCGAAGTGATGCTTGAGCATGCAACTGCATGGTGGGAGGAGTCAGAGAAGACAGCGGATGAGGGATATTCGGCCGAAAAGCACAGGTCGGCGATAGAGTTTGCGCTCATGGAACGTGAGAACCTATTCGAGGCACTTGCGACTGCCCGTTCGCTCGACATGGCTGGGACCCTTAGCCTTGCGATCTACGCCGGTTCGCTTTTCGAGTCAGCGGGCATGTTCGACGACGAGCTTGCGGTTCTGTTGACAGCCGAAAAAATCGCCGATGCGCTCGGCCCGGATGAAGATGCGGCAACAACTTACAACAACATCGGCTTAACCTACACTTACAAAAGCGAATACGATAAAGCCATCGAGTATTACAAAAAGGCGCTGGAGATAAGGTTAAAGATCCTTGGAGAGAATCACCCCGATATTGCGACGACTTACAACAATCTCGGTTTGGCTTACACTTACAGAGGCGAATACGACAGGGCTATTGAGTTCTATAAAAAGGCACTAG